>CBIHRH010000606.1:0-3799 GCA_966212365.1 uncultured Emticicia sp.
AGAAAAGCATAACAAAAAAGGTAGCACCTCAAAAATGCTACCTTTTCTATTATATAATGATAAAGACCCTACTCCTCCCAGGCCCAATCAATTCGGTGCTTCATATCTTTGATAGTCATACCGTTTGATTTGAAGTAAGTTCTGATTTCGTCTACTTTATCATATCTCTGGCTCGACTTATATTCTTTATATAAAGACAACATACCACTCAGAATACTATCACCTTGTGTCAATGGCTCTTCTTTAATACCGAGAATCTGCTCCATAAATACCACAAACTTCTCCTGCAATAAATTAAAAGTATCTTCACCCAAAGCCCTTGGGTCTAGCTGATTCATATAAATCATATTTACATACTTCAACAAGTTGAATAATTGAGCGATAGCTACTGCTGTATTCAGGTCGTCATTCATTGCCTCATAAAAAGCCTGTACTGTCTTTTCAATATCCAGCTTTTTCTTTTCGTCGATAGCTATTTTAACAATCGGAGCAGCTACAGTTTGCGTAGCTACATTGCCCGCCTGCGTATCATCAATCAGTTCGCTAGGTATTTTATCAGCTACTTTGTCATTAATATCCAATGTCAACGTCTTCACAATGCGCAAACCATTAATCAAACGTCTATATCCTTTTTGGGCAGCTCTTAAGGCATCGTTTGAGAAATCAAGCGTACTACGATACTGTGATTGCAACATAAAGAAACGAACCGTCATCGGGCTATACGCCTGGTCAAGCAAAGGGTGACTTCCGGCAAACAATTCAGAAGGTAGGAATGAATTACCTAATGATTTCGACATCTTTTGCCCGTTCACCGTCAACATATTCGAGTGCATCCAATAACGGACTGGCTCTGTTCCCGTAATACCAACGCCTTGGGCAATCTCACATTCGTGGTGTGGGAATTTTAAATCCATACCTCCGCCGTGAATATCAAATTGTTTGCCCAGATATTTAGTACTCATACAAGTACATTCCAGATGCCAACCCGGAAAGCCCATTCCCCACGGAGATTTCCATTGCATAATATGTTCAGGACTCGCATTTTTCCAGATAGCGAAATCAAGCGGATTACGTTTCTCTGATTGCCCATCCAACTCACGGGTTTCATTTAGCAAATCTTCCAATATTCTGCCCGATAGTTTGCCGTAATCATTACCTTCTTTATTATATTGATTAATATCAAAATAAACCGAGCCGTTAGCTTCGTATGCCAAACCTTTATCAATCAAAGTTTTTACAGCTTCAATCTGTTCAACCAAATGTCCGGTGGCAGTAGGTTCAATACTTGGTGGCAAGAAATTGAATTGTTCTAATACCTTATGGAAATCGTTAGTATAGCGTTGCACAATCTCCATCGGCTCCAGTTTTTCCAACTTAGCCATCTTCCCGATTTTGTCTTCACCTTCGTCGCCATCACCTACGAGGTGACCTACATCTGTAATATTTCTTACATAGCGAACCTTGTAACCGATTTCAGTGAGGTAACGGAAAAGCACATCGAAAGTCAGGAAAGTACGGACATTCCCTAAGTGTACATAGTTGTAAACAGTAGGCCCGCAGACATACATACCTACATAGGGTGGACTCAGGGGTTTAAATTCTTCTTTCTGGCGTGTAAGTGTATTATAAATTTTCAGGTTCTGCATATAGGTCGTTCAATATCGTATGTTTAATTCTATCGTATAACGTTGGTTATGTTATAGCTTATCTGTAAAGCCAAATGCAAATTTAAAGCTAATTTCTGTATTATATATAAATAGATAAGCTAATAGAGTAGCCACAAAGTACACTATTAAAAAAACACGATGTTACACAATTGTGAAACTTTGTGCTTTTTGTTTACGTAGTGGCAAAAATTCAAATGAATTAGAGGAGTCTAAGCTACCGGAATTTCCAACAAACAGGCATTCAATTTTTCTTCATAAGAAGCCCAGTCCAATTTGGTCGGTGCAATCAGTTCAACCCGGCTATCACGACGGTAAGCAATATATTGTACAGTAAACTCTCCACCAACGGCATTGATCAAGACCCAATCCTTACCAGTCCTGAAAACGCCTTTAGCCCGGTAAACATCTTTCAGGGTACTAAAAAACTGACGCAGTTTAGGCAGATTGAAAATTTCATCAGGCGAAAAAATCCACCCACAACCATGTAAACCTAAACCGTGACTTTCTTTTTTAACCAGATTTCCGACCGTAGGCACGGGCAACTCTTCTTCATGCCCATTATGGTGATGATGAACCTCATGCGAAAACTGCGCCTTTCTATCAGGGAAAGGTTCAATACTCAACCAATTGAAGTCAATCTCGCCATTGCTTATATCCTCTATCAATAATTTAGGTGGATATAAAGAATCTGCCCAATCCTTAAATTCCTCAGTTAATTCTTCACCTGCCAGATCTGTTTTATTGGCTATCAATACATCTGCCAGATTAATCTGGTCCTGAAAAGTCTCATTGGCTCTGAAATCAGCATTCGCCCAACGACGAGGGTCAACCAGGCAAATGGTTGCTCTTACATCTAATGTATCTTTCATAAATCTGCCTCGAAGCAAATCTAGAATATTTTCAGGGTGCCCCATACCCGTAGGTTCAATCAGAATACGATCGGGCTTTTGCTGACGCAAAACAGTAGTAAGGGTATATTGCATGGGAACATTGGCCGTACAGCAGATACATCCCCCCGCTACTTCACGAATCGTCAGACCATCTTTTTCTTCGATGGCTGTGTGATCAATAGAAACGGCACCAAACTCGTTGATGATAACAGCCCAACGTTCGGCCTGGGGTTTGCTTACCAGCAAATGCTTGATTGCAGTGGTTTTGCCCACTCCTAAAAAACCAGTAATCAGATTTACGGGGATTTTCATGCAATGGTGTTTAAATGAAAACGAATACTACTCTATATATAATATGAACTTGTTAAGCTTCTTTCAAAAAGGTGCCCACCATATCGGTCACCTTTTCCGGCTTGGTAGGTGGAACCCTGACACACGCCAAAACTACCTGAACTAGCCGTCCGCCTGGTAAGTATAGCCAATAATTGCCCTTTCAAAAAGGTAGTCACCGTAGTGTATACCTTTTCCGGTTCCAATTTAGTAACTGGTACCTGGAAACCATCACTGTCCCTTTCACATAGGTTCCCACCATATTGGTAACTTTTTTCGATTCCATTTTAATTGCGCTTGCAGCTCTTTTCTTTTACTTCATGTTCATTATTGCTTTGCAGACTGCTAGTTGTGAATGTTTATCCAAAACTAGGCGTCCCCGACTAGGCATTCCCGACTGGCCATCCCTTAAATTTCCAATTTAACATTATGTTTTCAAAGTGTTTTGGGAGATTTTCGGTAAAATCAAACTGTTGTGTAATTCTCCGCCTGGACGGGTTGAAAATCATTTGATGCAGGTGCAGTCAAAGCAACGCATTTTTAAAGAAATAATCCTAAACAACTTCTATGTAAGGTAACAGTAGGGGCATAACAACGATTTGGTTTTTAAAGTTTAGACTAAATGCAGGAAATATGAAGAACTTAAAAGCTAACCATACTAAGGGCTAATTTTTATTAAGACATTTTTATACCCATTAATAAGCTATGTAAGAAGCTATATATAGATATATAATGTAGAAAGGGATTAATTAAACTTATATAATAGGTATGATAATAAGGCTAATTAAATTACATACCCAAATTACTCATGAATAATCACCATGAGTAAATATACCTAAGTGCATATAGGTAAAATAGTATAGATAGGATAATACCAAGAACTTCTATAAACATTCAAAAAATGCAAAGTTG
>CBIHRH010000607.1:0-3794 GCA_966212365.1 uncultured Emticicia sp.
TTGACAAAATGATGTTGGTAGAGTTAATTCGTGGAAAAGAAACTTCTGATTATGCCGTGGCTTTGGCGGTAGATTATGTAAAGAAAATCAGAAAAACACCGATTGTGGTTAATGATTCGAGAGGATTCTATACTTCGCGTTGTTTTAGTACTTATACGTCGGAGGGTATCGATCTATTAAAAGATGGGGTTGACCCAATTTTGATTGAAAATGCCGGAAAAAATGCAGGTATGCCTGTGGGTGCTTTAGCAGTTTCTGACGAAGTGGCGTTGGATTTAGCCCTAAAAATTTCTAAACAAGCTATTAATGATGGAGCTTTGAGTGAAGATGATTCCACCTATCAAGTAACCAAACTGATGGTTGAAGATTTAGGCAGATTAGGGAAAAAGAACAAAAAAGGCTTCTATGAATATCCGGCTGATGGTAAAAAGTATCTTTGGAAAGGATTAGCAGAATATTTTCCTGTTTCAGAAAATCAACCGGATATTGAAGAAGTAAAAAAACGTTTATTATATCGCCAATCTATAGAATCTATTCGTTGTATGGATGAGGGTGTATTGATTACAAAATTAGATGGTAATATCGGTTCTATTCTCGCTTGGGGATTCCCGGCTTACGCAGGTGGGACACTTAATTTTCCTGATTTTGTAGGTGTAGAAACATTCCTGAAAGAATCTGATAGATTGGCTGATACTTATGGAGAACGTTTCAGACTAACAGCCCAACAAAAAGAATTAGTAAAAAACTTATAATTACGCTTGCGTAATTAATGCACGAATAACGAGAGAGAAATGTCTGAAAAGAGGTGGTCATATAAACCTGTTCCTGACCGTGAAATAGTTAGATCATTGGCTAAAGAAATAAGTGTGGAAGAAACCCTTGCCAATATGTTGGTACAAAGAGGAATCAATGATTTTGAACAGGCAAAAAGCTTCTTTCGCCCTCAACTACAACAATTGCACGACCCATTTCTGATGGCTGATATGGACAAAGCCGTTGTGCGCATAGAAGAAGCCATCACTCAACATCAGAAAATCATGATTTATGGTGACTATGATGTAGATGGTACTACGGCGGTAGGTTTAGTATACGGTTTTCTCTCAACTTTCTACAACAACCTTGAATATTACAATCCAGACCGCTATACAGAGGGATATGGTGTTTCTTTACAAGGCATTGAATGGGCTGCCGAACAAGAAGTTTCTTTAATTATTTGTCTCGATTGCGGTATTAAAGCACAGGACAAAGTAAAAATAGCCAAAGAAAAATACCAGATTGATTTCATTGTATGTGACCACCATGAACCAGATGATCATTTGCCTGAGGCAGTTGCTGTACTTGACCCTAAGCGCAAGGATTGTTCGTATCCTTATAAAGAATTGACTGGTAATGGGGTAGGGTTTAAACTTTTACAAGCCTATTCTTTAAAAAATAATATTCCTTTAGAAAAACTCTACGAATTCATAGACCTATGCGTAGTAAGCATTGCATCGGATATTGTGCCTATTACAGGCGAAAACCGGGTTTTAGCTTATTATGGTTTAAAAAAGCTGAATGAGAATCCAAGAATCGGCTTAAAGGCATTGAAAGATGTAGCAGGTTTTACTAGTAATATGACTATTGAAAATGTGGTATTTATTCTTGGGCCACGTATCAATGCTGCAGGTCGTATTAAACATGCCAAAGCTTCAGTGAAATTGCTATTATCTGATAATTTTGATGAAGCACTGGAATTTGCGCATGAAATACAAAAGCATAACGTAGAGCGCCGCGGGCATGATACCCGCATGACCGAGGAAGCAATAGCGATGATAGAAGGGGACGATTGGTTGGTAAATACAGCTAAGAGTACGGTGCTTTATAGAGAAGACTGGCACAAGGGAGTAATAGGCATTGTAGCGAGTCGATGTATTGAAAAGTATTATCGCCCGACTATCATATTTACTAAGACCAAAGAGACCATGGCTGCAGGTTCGGCCAGGTCTGTATCCGGTTTTGATTTATATGCGGCTATTGAAGAATGTGCTCATCTATTAGAACAGTTCGGCGGGCATAAGCATGCGGCAGGTATGACGTTACCTATTGGTAATATTCAGCCATTTCAGCAGGAATTTGACCGAATTGTAGCCAAGTATATTACAGACGAACAACTAACACCCGTTATCAGTATAGATTTAAAAATAAAATTGGCTGATATATCTCCCAAATTTCACCGCATACTCAATCAGATGGCTCCTTTCGGACCAGAAAATATGCAGCCTGTTTTCGTAACAGAAAACCTGACCTTGAAGTATACACCAAGAATAATGAAAGAAAAGCATCTGAAACTGGAGCTTTTTGAAGAAGAAACCGGGGCTATATTTACCGCTGTGGGTTTTGGTATGGTAGAAGAGCACTATAAAAGGCTAATTGAACAAAAATATTTCAGAATCGCCTATCAGATTGAAGAAAATACTTTTAATAATAAGACTACGCTTCAATTGATGTTGAAGGATATTAAGTATTATAATTAATATGCCAAAGTGTGTCACGACTATACTCGTCGGAGAGCGGCCGTGGCACGCTCACCCCTTACTAAGTGTGCCACACTCTTTCTCAAACGAGTATAAGTGTGGCACACTCGCTTAAATCTTCTGCAAATCCTTAACTCCCACTAAAACTCGTTTCGCCTGCTGAATATGTCTTTCATCATGGGCAATTATAAACTGAAACACATCACCTAACTTTAATTGTATCCATTTGGCAATAGAAATCGGGATATAAATTTTATCTAAGTCAGCATTTCGGGCCTGTTTCAGATAATTCAATAAGGTCTCTTGCTGCTCAATAAATTCGGCTAATACGGCATGCGCGTTAAGATTCGAGGGTGGAATATGGTCTTTAAATGCTTTATATTTTTTTGTATTAGATGGCAACATCATTTTAGTAAAATAACTACCCAACCATGAACCTTTAAAAATAGTGTTTAAAGACTTCTTTTTGCCATTATCTAAGGCAATATTGATTTGGGTCAGGTAATAACGCCCATAACTATTCAGGTGTTCAAAGCATTGTGCAATACTCCAGCCTCCGTATTCGGGTGTTTGTAATAAAGACGCTTCATCCAAATTCTGAAAGGTATAAATGGTTATTTGCAGATGCTTTTCTACCTCATTTTCCAAAGATTCTATCAATTGTATTTTATCAATTTTACCCATTTTGTTCAATGATTTAATAAAGATTGTGATGCAAAATTGAGAAGCTTAAATGAATAAAATCTTGGTAAATACCAAGATTAGTCTGAACGGGTGCTAAATCTTTATTTTATTGATAAACTTACTGAAATTGGTCGCATCAATACCAAGATAATTAGCCAGATATTTATGTGGGACTAATTGCAAAATATGGGGGCTTCGATGAAGTAATTGCAGGAAACGTTCTTCTGCTGAATAACATTGCAGTTCAACCAACCGTGTCAATAAGCCGGATATAGTATGGGTTATGCCTTGCCTGATGAGTATTTCAATAGCTGGTCTGGTTTGCATCAAAACTTGTAATTCAGAGAATGGTGCTCTCAAGAAAGCCGAGGGAGTAAGCGTTTCATAAAAATATCTTGACTCTGTTTGGAGTAGTAACGAATCAAGCACACCCCCAAAAGAGGGGTTGTAGGTAAAAACCAAAGTTGCTTCACGGTTTTGTTCGTCAAAATAATACACCCGTTGCACCCCATCTACTACAAAATATAGATATTTTTCTTTTTCGCCTGTAGCTGTAATAATCTCCTTTCTTTTTGCCGAAAAAGGTTTCCATAATTT
>CBIHRH010000608.1:0-3788 GCA_966212365.1 uncultured Emticicia sp.
TTTATGTTATTTAAAAATACGATTTAAAAGCCTGATTATGCTTAAAATTACTAAAATTAAATTGATTGTTCTCTACTTTACCCTTATACGTTTTGACCTCTCACCCCATCAAAACTTCTAATGAAATTTGAAATTTTAAAGGTTTTGATTTAATTTTCCCGCCTCATTCAAATTATATCCCCACATGAAATCTAACAAATCCTACTTCTTGAAGTTCTTCGAGGTCTTTTTTATGCTACTGGTTATCATTGGTCTTACCCAGTATTTCGATTTTGCTACCGGGATACAAATGCAGGTTGTTACCAGTGCTAAACTTATCTGGATTGTTTGCGGAGTGTTGCTGGCCTTGAGTGCGGGACTGGCTTTTGGATGGCATAAATTTCTTAAAAAGACAGATTTACACCAATGGTTTCAACCAATTATCGCCTTTTATGCGGCACATCAGATAGCAACTTATGGAGCAGCCAAAATATTAAAAACACAATTTCAGGCACCTAATTTTATTCTTGAAAGTCCGGTAGGAGAGTTAAATGGTTTCTGGCTAACCTGGACATACTTTGGCTATTCACCCACTTTCGCTTTTATTTTAGGGGCTATGCAAGTAGGGGGTGCCATTCTTCTGATTTTCCGTAAGACCCGTCTGTTGGCAACTTTTATCTTATTGCCGATTCTTGTAAACATTGATTTTATAGACCATTTCTATCAGATTTCCCCATTGGCCTATTATAACTCGCTGCATTATACCTTTATACTGATTTTTCTTATGTTTCTGGATGTCGACAAACTGGTCTATGCTTTTTTGTCTTACAAAGAATACTTCTATTTTAACAGAAAGACGGTTGTGCTGAATTTAATAAGAGTAATTGTTATAGGTGGGGCTTTCCTGCATATCTACCTGCTTAGAAGCAGTATTCAGCCTAAATCTGCTATTCATGGTGTATGGAAGGTAGATGAAATCACGATGCACAATAAAACAATGAGTCCGTCGGTAGCGACGATGGATTCTGCCTGGTCTAAGATTTATTTTGAATGGAGATATGGTTGTCTGATTAAGTTTAATCCTTACCAATTTAATGATACCAAAGATTTACACGGACAATATACAGTAGATGAATCCAGACATCTGGCCAAAATCGCACTTCAGAATGCCAGTAATAAGGTCGATTCATTAAACCTCAATTATCAGATAAAAGACAGCACAATGGTGATGCGGGGAATGTACCAAAAGGACTCTTTAATTATGAAGCTTACCCGGTTGAAATAGCTTTAGAGCATTTCAATCATGGCCATAATGAGGTCTGGCTTAATAAACAGATATACGAGAAGAACAATAAAAATGAGCAGGAAAACCCGTTTAGGTACATCCAGATGATAACGCTTAGTGCCTACTTTAGGGTCTTTGAAAATCATGTAGAACGGGATTCTCAGGTAGTAAAACACCGAAATGGCCGTATTCAGCAAACTGATAATTAAGACTATCAATAAAAGCTGATTGCCTGAGTCCTGATAGGAATCCCATAACGCCGTGAATATCAGGAGTTTTCCTGTAAAACCTACGGTAGGAGGGAAGCCCACCAAAGCAATCATGATAATCACAGCAGATAAGCCCAGAAAGATATTTTCCTGTCCTAATCCTTTCAGGCTCTCTAATTCATAGCTCTCGGTTTTGAGTGCCAGTAAATCAACCAGAAGAAAGGCTGATAAGGTAATGAACAGATAAGTAGCTACATAAAAAATGGCAGATTGAACCCCAAACTGGCTGATTGCCAGAAGCCCCACTAACATAAACCCTGCATGTGCAATGGTAGAATAACCCAACATACGCTTGGTATTATTCTGCCATAAAGCGGAAAGGTTACCAATGAATAAAGAGCCTATAATAACAATAGCTAAAATTAATCTGAAATCAATGCTCAATGCACTAAGGAAGCGAATCATCACAATGATAACGCCTACTTTAGGAGCTATCGAAAGAAACGCCACAATAGGAGTAGGTGTAGCTTCGTAAACATCCGGTGTCCAGCTATGAAAAGGAGCAGCTGATAATTTAAATAACAACCCGCCAATAGTCATAAAAGCCGCAACGTTGGCTACCCATGAGGGGTTCTGACCCAGCAAAGTAGCAAACTCCTGACTGCCAAAATTCAATGTGCCTGTCATGCCATAAAGCAAAGAAACCCCATAGAGCATAACAGCTGAGCTAGTAGCACCTGTTAATAAATATTTAATGCCGGCTTCTGCATTGGATTTCGACTTATTAATGGCTACCAGAATATACGAACAGATAGAGACCATTTCCAACGCCACATAAAGCATCAGAAAGTGAGTAGTCATGCTCAGCACCAAAAGCCCCAGAATCAAAGCCAGAAAAATAGCATAAAACTCACCTACTACTTTATATCCTATAATCCATAAGTGCAGAATTACCACAATAGCCGAAACGGTTATGATGAGTTTGAAGAAAATACTTAGTTTATCCAAATAGATAAGGTTGTGAAACAACATCACCCCCGAATCAAAATACTGCTCTAAAAAACTCAGAAATACATAAAATACAAAGCCAATTGTTATCAGAATGCTGATAGTAAGGGTGTTGTACAGGTTATGGCTATGTAAGGATTTTTTTGAAAAAGCAACTATCGTAACAATGATTAGAAATATCCCCGCAAAGACCAATTCCGGCAACAGCAGCCTTGTACTGAATAAAATATGTGAAAGTTTTTCGAGCATTACCTGTAATTTCTACTGACGGGATTGTTTAAAAAGGTTTTGAACCAAATGATATTCATAAAAGACGCAAGACGATCGCTCCATCCTAATCCTTGCAAAAATGGAGAAGAGCGGAAAGTCTCTCTCCCCACTGTAGGGGAGAGATTTAGAGAGAGGGATTATTCCCATTAAATGTCATTTTAAGCATCAGATGCTTGTTCTTTTAAAATTTTTGCAAAAATAGTTTGACGGTTTCTCCGCTAATATCAAATATAAGATTCGGGAAAATACCAAATATCACAGCCAATGCTGCCAGGCCATAAAGCATCACCATTTCTCTGATGTCCAGATCTTTCATATGATTTTCATGGTTGCGATTGACCCAGAATTTCCCAAAGAACATTTTTTGCAATGTCCATAGAAAATAGCCTGCTGATAGCACCAAACCTAAAGTAGCTAGCATAGGTACCCAATCAGGTAATACTTTTGATTGAAAACCACCCATCAATGTAAAAAACTCACCAACAAAACCCGGTAGAGAGGGTAAACCTAAAGCCCCGAAAAAGCCAACAGTAACAGCTACTGTATAAAGAGGCATTTTAGAAGAAAGTCCTCTGAAATTATCTATTAAACGATTATGAGTTCTATCATAAATTACTCCGGCAATCAGGAAAAGCATGGCAGATAAGATACCGTGCCCGAACATCTGATAAACAGCCCCATTGACACCCTCGGCTGTTATAGAAGATAAACCCAACAACACAAAACCCATGTGAGAGACTGATGAATAGGCTATCATTTTCTTTAAATCTTCTTGTGCCAGAGCATTGAATGCTCCATAAATAATAGACAATACACCCGCACCTGCTACAACATAAGTGCATTCATAAGCCATATCAGGAAAAAACCCATAAGCAATTCTTATAAAACCATAAGCCCCGATTTTAAGCAATACACCGGCCAGAATCACTGAAACCGGAGTAGGAGCTTCTACGTGCGCATCGGGTAGCCATGTATGCAACGGCACTGTTGGCAGCTTAATACCAAACCCACTCAACAATAGAATAAAGGCAAACATA
>CBIHRH010000609.1:0-3787 GCA_966212365.1 uncultured Emticicia sp.
CTTCTCAAAAATTCCTCTTTTCTCCTGTTTCTGAAACAACCCTCCTTTCCTGTCGTTCGATAAAAATCGCTTCTTTTTCTTAAATAACCATTTTGGGAACAAATCTGTTTTTTCTCTTATATGATTGTTGCCTGATGGCATTTCTTCGCTAATGTCGGCAACCACATTTTCAATATCCGGTGCTGTTATCAATGGTATTTCTTCTATTTCATTAGGTTTGCTTAATTCCTCTTCCTTTGCGACTAACGGCTTATTTACCTGTTTTTTAGGTTGATGATAATTTTCTGTAGCAGTTTTCTGAAAGTGTGCATATTCACGTTTGCAACCAAAGGCAACGCATAGCACACAGGCAAGCATTAGGAATTTAAGCATGTTAGTAATATCCTGAAATAGCGAATAGGTTACGAAAAGGGGGAAAACTGTCGCAATAAGCAGTAGTAAAGGCAATAAGAAAGCCCTATAAAACCTTGGCAAGTCTTATAGGGCTTTCTTTTATTTTTATTTACCCGATTATGCTACCAGTTTTAATTGATAGAACGCCGAGTGTTCGAATTTATTTTGTGCGTAGTCGAGTGTTAGCGTAAAGTGCTTAATCTCCTTATTTGAAGGTAATTCATACATAACATCGGTCATGATGGCTTCGCAGATAGAGCGTAGCCCTCTGGCGCCTAATTTGAACTCCATGGCTCTGTCTACGATGTATTCTATTACGTCGGGCGCAAACTCAAGCGTTACGTCTTCCATTGCAAAAAGCTTTTTGTATTGTTTTACCAAAGCATTTTTTGGTTCAGTCAGGATACGTCTAAGCGCGTCACGGTCGAGCGGATTCAGATAAGTCAGCAAAGGCAAACGACCGATTAATTCCGGAATCAGACCATAAGATTTCAAATCCTGTTGGGTTACAAAACGTAGCAGACTTGTATTATCCCACAATTCCAGACGTTTGGCATCATTCGAGAATCCAATTGGTCGGGTATTGATACGTTTGGCAATATGACGGTCGATACCATCAAAAGCACCGCCACAGATAAACAGGATATTTTCGGTATTAATCTGAACCAGTTTTTGCTCAGGGTGCTTTCTACCTCCTTGCGGTGGTACATTTACGATAGAACCCTCTAATAATTTCAAAAGCCCTTGTTGCACACCTTCACCACTCACATCACGGGTGATAGACGGGTTATCGCTTTTGCGGGCAATTTTATCTATTTCGTCAATATAGACAATGCCTCTTTCGGCTAATTCTGTATTATAGTCAGCTGCTTGCAATAAGCGGCTCAGGATACTTTCAACGTCTTCGCCTACATAACCTGCCTCTGTCAATACTGTAGCATCAGCAATAGCAAAAGGTACTTGCAATACTTTAGCAATGGTTCGTGCCAGATACGTTTTGCCTGTTCCAGTCTCTCCTACCATAATGATGTTTGACTTCTCAATCGTTACATCATCTTCTCTCTTCGGCTGCATCAGGCGTTTGTAGTGGTTGTATACAGCTACGCTTAATACTTTCTTGGCTTCGTCCTGCCCTATTACATATTGGTCTAAATGGCCTTTTAATTCAGCCGGAGGTTTTAAGTCAAATCTTGGTGAATCGCTTTTTTTCTTTTTCTCCTTCTTCACAACGCCATACAACTCCTGTTGCACAAGTTGGTGCCCTTGTTCTACACAGTAGTTACAAATATTTGCTTCTGTTCCTGATATTAAGAGTTCTACTTCGTTTTTTCTTCTACCACAGAAAGAGCAATAAGGTTGCTGTCCTAAATCCATTGAGTATGCTTGTTCTTAATTTTCTTACAAAAGTAAGAAAAATGTTCGACTATAAAATTAAAAAGCCTGAGAGCTTTATTGAGTGGCTTTCAGGCTTTAACAGATTTTTTATATAAAAAAGTTTACTCAGGGTTGCTTCTCCCCTTCCATTGTAGAGCCTTGCATCGTCAGTTTCAGTTTTTTCACTGCTTTGTTTTCGTCTCTTACAAACTCCAGTTTTCCATCATAACCAACTACTTCAAAAATATCAGCATCTTTAGTAGGGGCCAATGGAGCAGAGCCCTGTCCTACGGCTTCACCGTTCAGTACACCGTCTTTTAGTGTAACAATTATTTCTTCGAAAGGCGCATCTTTCATTTTATATTTACCCACATAATTTTTTGCGGCTACAGTATCTAGTGCAATAGTAGTAGAAGCCGTTGTTTGTGCAGATACTTCAAAAGTGCAGGCAAATAAGCCGATAAATAATAGTACGAATAGTTTTTTCATTTGTTTCAATGATTTGATGTATAAAATAGATAATGTTTTTGCAAGATAATTATTTTACACATACTACAAACAAAAAAGCAATTAAGAGAAAGATTAATTTTTACGGAGTGGCAGTTGACACAGATAAATCTATTTAATTGATTAATTTAATTTTACCACAGAGTTACGCGAAGTTTGGCACAGAGTATCAAAGAGATTTCCGCTCTAAACTCCGTGAAATCCTGTGCTAAACTTTGTGCTACTCTGTGGTTAAAATTAGAATATGATTTAAATTTGTAGTCTTACTTATTACTAAACAATTGCTATTGATTTTCAAATTTTCGCAAAATCAGATAATTATCTGAAAACCAGGCACAAAACCGATATAAAAACTATTCAAGTGAAATATTACAGATAATTTACCTAAATTAATTTGCATTAATAAATAATATATCTATTTTTGCCAAACAAAAAAGATATATTTCTTAAATCAAGACAATGGCAAAAGTAACTGAGCATCTGAATAATACCCAGGGGAAGCCCGTTTTTTCAATCGAAATCATACCTCCGGTAAAAGGACGCAATATTGATGATTTGTTGAAATCGATTGAGCCGATGATGGAGCTGAAACCGCCATTTATTGATGTGACTTTTCACAGAGAAGAATATATTCTGAAAAACCTGCCTGATGGTGGTACCAAAGAGATAAAAATACGTAAGCGTCCGGGTACAGTGGGCATTTGTGCTTCAATACTACATAAATTTAAAATAGACCCTGTGCCGCATGTATTGTGCGGGGGATTTACCAAAGAAGAAACCGAAGATTTACTGATAGATCTGAATTACCTGGGTATTGAAAATGTGCTGGCACTAAGAGGTGATTATGCGAAACCATATAATTCTTTCAAGGCAAGAAAAGACGGGCATTTTTATGCCAACGAATTGGTAAGTCAGATTAATGATATGAATAATGGCAAATATTTGCACGAGGAAGCTGAATACCTCAATTCGAGTAATTTCTGTATTGGTGTGGCGGCGTATCCTGAAAAACATTTTGAAGCCGAAAATCTGGATCAGGATATTGAAAATCTGAAACGCAAAGTAGCTGCAGGTGCCAATTATGTAGTGACACAGATGTTTTTTGATAACCAGAAATATTTTGATTTTGTGAACCGTTGTCGGGCAGAAGGTATTACTATTCCGATTATTCCGGGGTTGAAAGTACTAGCCACTAAAAAGCAGTTGAGTGTGCTACCTAAACTTTTTTATCTGGATATGCCGGAGGCTTTCAGAAAAGAAGTGGACGCCTGCGAAAATGACAAACAAGCCAGGCAATTGGGTATAGAATGGTGCGTGCAACAATGCCGTGAACTGGTTGACTTCGGTGTGCCCGCCCTGCATTTCTATACCATGAGTAAGTCGGATACAACACTGGCAGTAGCAAAGCAGATATTTTAATTTTTTTGGAGTTTGGAGATAGCAACGAAAAGCGGCACTCAGATTTAGCGCCGCTTTTTTAATGCCTTTGTTTTCTTTTTGGCTTATGCTTCGT
>CBIHRH010000610.1:0-3780 GCA_966212365.1 uncultured Emticicia sp.
AAAATAGGAGAACCTATCTCATAATACCTCAACCAATCCACACTCTTTGCTACCCCATAACTCACAAAATCCGGTCTCATGGCATGGGCATAATCATGAAAGCGCCAGATGGTCATATTGAGTTTTTGCAACAGTTCTTCTTTCAGTTGTACCTGTGTATTATCGGCTACCAATGTTTTGTTATCGCTTCCGTTATAATAAGTCGGTTCATGCACAATCAGGAAATTTGCCCCTATATCATGCGCCTTTCTGATTACCACTACAGTTGGGAACATCGTAGTCACTACACCTGTCACCACCATATTGGTACTTCCGGCTTTGATAGTATCGTTGGTATTTTTGATAGGTTCGCCCGCATAATTTTTAAGAATAGTATCAATAATCTGCTGGACTGTCAGCTTCTCAGCCCCAAAAGCATTTGTGCATATAGACTCCAAAAGAGCTAATCCTACAATGCTTTGAAAGCTTTTCCGGATAAATTCGGTTCTTTTCATGGTTTGGGAGAATGTCAGGATTTGAATGAGATGATTGTCAGGCTAAGTTAAGGTTTTTTTTAGTAGAGTTTTGTAAATCCTCTATTTTCTTATTAGAGGTGTCTTGCCCTAAAATAGACGCTTTTTGTTTACATTGCTGCAAATACATAATAGTGCAATCAAAAGATAAATTTTCTCAAAGCGGAAAAGCAAGATTTCTCGTCTATACTTATACTAATAGAGTTATTCTGTGGCAAAAAAGATTTTATTCATTTTTACATTCTTACTAATTACATCAAAGGTTTGGTGCCAGATAGTTGTTACAGGACAAGTAATTGTTAAAGAGGAAGAATCACCTCTGCCTGGGGGCTTAATTACAGAAAAAGGCACACAAAATGGCACGCTATCTAAATTGGATGGCACTTTTTCTATCAACGTTTCTGATGCCAGCGCTACTTTGATTTTATCGTTCATCGGTTTCGCTACACAAGAATATCATTTAAAAGGTGCCAACGAGATTCTTGTAAAAATGAAAATGGACTGCGTCAGATGTTTTTTTGATGCACAAGAAATCGGAATCTATGCCAATAGCGGCGTACTGAATAATCCAGTTGGTGGACAATTACACCTCACCTTCCCTCGTATATACGGAAGCGGGACACTCAAAAGTAGTTTTAGTTTTCAGTCGAATTTGCGTAATAATCAGTTTTTAAATACACAAGTAGAGTTTATACATTTTGCGCTAAAATGCGAATTTGATATGAATGCCCGATGGCATTATCGTGAAGTTTCTTACAATAACAATTTCCGTTCAAAAGCTTACACCTTTGAAACAGACATTAATTTTAGTCGACAAATCTGGTTTTTACCCTATTTGGGTGTTACTGTAGGATACGGCAATATTAACTTAAAAAATGATAATCAATCTATATCAGGGCCGTTGCTAGGCTTAAAGACTCATATCAAAACAAGGAGTGTTTATCTGGGCGAGATTATGTGTAAAGTCGCTCTATTCAGAAATAATATAGAGTGGCAAGGGGAGTTTACACGAAGATTTAAGGGCTTCAATACTTTCATCAGGTACTATCAGCTCAAATCATTTTCTGAATTAAGTCTGGGTATTGGAAAAGAGTTTGGTTATCGTTTAAGGAGAATGAGGAAATGATCACCTTGCAAATAAGTAAATAGTTTAATCACCCTAAACCTTGTTTCGAAATAGGTTTATGTAAATCACTTTAAAACTAGACAACTAAAACTCTTAATAGCTAATACGATGAGAAACATAGTTCTATACATTATGATTTCGCTAGTCGTGTGCTCTTGCAACACAAATAATAATTCAGAAAAAGCCATCGAAAATGATACAATTGTCAAAAATAAAGTAGACACACTAAGTAAAAAACCTGAACCTGACAATCTTCAATACTACCAAAATTCTATGTCAGGTGAGTTTAAAAATTTTAAGGTATATAATATCAGCGACACAATCAAAGCCGATTTCAATGGCGATAAAGTGATAGACACCGCATTTTTCACTGATAAGAAAAATATTTCTATTGTTGATGGACTAAGTAAAAAAGCAATCATTGTCGGTGTGGATAAATCCTCTGAAGAGATGGGCAATGATTTCAGTTGGGTAGATTTCTGGGGAACAACAAATGATATAGAAACCTATGAAATTGTTATTGACGACAGTGAAATTGTTGGCGATAAGAAGGTAAAATTAAACAATACTTCACTATTCTTACGTAAAGATGAAGTAGGTGGTGGCGTAATCACTTTTAAAGGGAATAAATATATCTGGGTTCATCAAACAGAATAAGTGAACTCTGTTTCTCAAAAAAATAAAAACTCATACCAGTTCGTACCAGTATCAAATTAATCACTATTTTTGTAGACGCTTTGGATAATCCTCAGCGTTTTTTATTAATATTATTGCAAATAGCTGATTTTGCTCATGAGAAAGTATGCTAAAGGTTTTGTTGGGTTTGTTGCTCTAGTGGCTTGCCTGGGTGCGAATGATGTGCTGGCGCAGGCATCTGTCAATCAGATACATCAAGTGAAAGATGTGAAAGTGAATGATGCTTTCTGGAAACCGAAACTGGATTTATATGCCACTACTACCGCCAACGATGTGCTCGATAAATTTGAAGCCAAAAACCTGACGACGGCTGAGGAACGTGATAAAAACAATGTTTTCAAAAACTTTGATGATGTGGCTCATGGCAAAAAAGGCGCGAATCATCATGCCGGATTGCCCTGGTTTGATGGGCTAGTCTATGAATCTATCCGTGGCATTGGTGATTTTCTGAAACAACACCCCAACCCACAGGTAGAAGCCCGTCTGGATGGACTTATCGACCGAATTGAAAAGGCTCAACTGGCTGACCCGAACGGCTATATCAATACTTATACTGACCTCATGGAGCCTACCCACCGTTGGGGCGATAATGGGGGTTTCCTGCGCTGGCAACACGATGTATACAATGCCGGGATGCTGGTTGATGCAGGTGTGCATTATTACAAAGCCACCGGCAAAACCAAATTACTGGAGGTAGCCACCCGATATGCCAATTATATGAGTACCCTGATGGGGCCGCCACCCAAAAGAAATATTGTTCCGGCACACTCAGGCCCTGAGGAAGCTTTGGTTGAATTGTACTGGTTGTATAAGCAAAATCCTGCACTGAAAAACAAGATAAAAGTGCCTGTAAATACGCAGGCGTATTATGACCTTGCTACGTTCTGGATAGAGAACAGGGGCAAAAATGCGGGCTACCCGTTGTGGCTCTCGTGGGGGAATGATAAATCGGAGAAATGGATTAAAGACCAGAAATATAAGGGGGCAGAATTTGGCACTTATACCCGCCCGACCTGGGGAGATTATGCACAGGATTCTATTCCGGTTTCCCAGCAAAAGACCATTGAAGGGCATGCGGTAAGGGCCACCCTACTCGCCACAGGAATCACAACAGCGGCTTTGGAAAATCATTCCCCTGAGTATATCCGCACGGCTAATGCGTTGTGGAATAATATGGTGGGCAAGCGTATGTTTGTCACAGGTGGCGTGGGTGCAATACATAACGATGAGAAATTCGGCCCGGATAATTTCCTGCCGACAGATGCTTATCTGGAAACCTGTGCGGCCGTTGGGGCAGGCTTTTTCAGTCAGCGGATGAATGAACTGACGGGCAATGCCAGGTACATGGATGAATTTGAACGTACTTTATATAATAACGTACTCACGGGCATTTCGCTCTCCGGCACTAAATATACGTATCAAAATCCGTTGAACTCTGATAAACAT
>CBIHRH010000611.1:0-3776 GCA_966212365.1 uncultured Emticicia sp.
TACCGCTTCTATGTGCTTACCACCTTTGTTTTACTGATCTGGATAGCTTTTTTTGATGGCAGTAATCTCATTTCTCAATTCCGACTCTGGCAAAAATACCGGGAAATTGAAGATGAGAAACACTACTATGTAGATGCCCTGAAAAAAGTGAAAGAAGAAGAAAAAGAGGTAATGGGTAATGCTGATGCAATGGAGAAATTTGCCCGTGAGAAATACCTCATGAAAAAGACCGGAGAAACCGTTTTTGTGATAGTTGACGAAAACAATCAATCGGTCGAAAAAGACGAAGAGTAATTAAAAAAGCCTTCAAGTTTATGCTTGAAGGCTTTCATTTTTTATCTTATTTCTACTCTGGCTGTTTTTTGACCTGAGGCGTTTCTGATTGCCACTTGCTGGGCTAATGCTTCTGCTGTGGCTTTGAAGGCTTCGCTGGTAATAGGTTCATCCTCCATCATAATCGGACGACCTTCATCACCACCCTCACGAATGCTCTGCACAATTGGAATTTGCCCTAACAAAGGCACATTATATTTTTCTGCCATTTCTTTACCACCATCTTTACCAAATAAGAAATACTTGTTGTTTGGTAATTCGGCAGGAGTAAAGTAGGCCATATTTTCTACAATACCCAGAATTGGTACATTAATTTGCGGTTGGCGAAACATCGAAATACCTTTGTTAACGTCTGCCAATGCTACCTTCTGGGGCGTAGTAACTACCACAGCACCGGTAAGCGGAACTGTCTGTACCAATGTCAAGTGAATATCGCTTGTTCCCGGAGGTAAATCTATTAGAATATAGTCTAACTCACCCCAATCAACATCCCCAAAAAACTGGCGTAACGCCTGGCTGGCCATTGGCCCACGCCATACGACCGCACTATCCGGTGGAGTTAAGAAACCAATCGAAATCATCTTTATGCCATATTGCATAATAGGTGAAATCATGTTTTTGCCATTTTTTTGCGAAATCAATGGCTGCATAGTTTCTGCCCCAAACATCAATGGGATAGAAGGTCCTGAAATATCGGCATCAATTATGCCAACCTTAGCGCCTGACTTCTTCAAAGCCATTGCTAAATTGACAGTAACTGTCGATTTACCGACTCCACCTTTACCCGATGAAATGGCAATAATATTTTTTACACCTTCCAGCATCGGAGCATTACTTCTGATAGAGGTAACATCTGCTGTCATATTAATAGTTACCTGTATATTTTTGCTAAGCAGATTATGAATAGCATCAACACAACTTTTTCTGATAAGCTCTTTTAATGGGCAGGCAGGGGTAGTCAGAACAACTGTAAAAGTAACCTGATTGACTCCGACAACAATGTCGCGAATCATATTCAATGTAACAAGGTCTTTCTTAAGATCCGGCTCTTCAACCGTACTAAGTGCTTGAAGTATCTTTTCTTTGGTGATAGTAAATTCTCCCATGGAGTGCAAATTAGTTCGTAAATACTTTTGTCGTAATTCTCCGATTCAATAAGGAAAGCGTTAGTTTATTGTTTTTCCTTTTAATACTGAGATTTCAGAACCCTCAGCTAACAGAACAGAAGTAGGTTTAGTGTCTTTTAGAAAAGCGAAATCTGAGCCATAAAGTTCACCAAAATTACATTGTATTTGATAATCCTTAACCGGATACACATTCCAGCGCGGATGCGTCACTTCATATTCATTCGTTTTTTTATCAGAATACCGGGCATACCCCCAATAATGTTCCGTAATAAACTCTTCTTCACTATCCGGCAAAATAGCATGAAATTGATTACTGGCATTAGCCTGCAAATGATTCCAGCCGCTTTTTGATTTCCACGAATATTTCACAAATAACTCAGAATTGCTTTCAGTGATTTCATGCTTACAGGCATGCGTAGCATAATTTTCGTTATAAACCGTATTTGCTACAAGTGTAATCATAAATTTTGGCACGATTTCCTTAATGAACACTACGCCTCTTTTCCATTCCCCATTATCATTATGGCGCACATAAAAACGCAGATTCACCTCTTCGAAATTCGTATGAAATGGAAATTTAATACCTAGCACTTTTGTGTCCACAAAAAGAAAACCCACCAGACTCACATAACAGTTGTTATTCCATAAATCTAATTCTGTTTTATACGGAAGATACTTTTGTAAGATTTCTGGTGAAACCTCATAATTAGCCATGAGCAATTTTCGCCACTGGGCGTCCAAAAAAGTAATTTTTTCGGAAGATTTCTCTTGCATTGCCGCGACAGAAGATAGGTTAATACAAAAACTGACACAATTGCCCACAAAGGTAAGCAAGCTTATGTCAGTTTCGTTAAAATTTTATTGAAATTACGCAGCTACCAACTGTGAAAGTACTTTTTCTTTCTCGCTAGTTACATCAAATTTATCACTGTATCCATCCAATTTTGCCAGTAAGTCGACGAGAAATTTTTGATGAGCAGCTGTATCAGTCTGAATAGGACGATGATTTAATGATGTCTTGACTTTATTCCATTCCTGCAAAAAACTATTCAGATCGGCAGTGAAATATGTTTCAGAGAATTTCTCGAAAATATATTTTTCAGCCTGCTCATTCGGATGAATCATGTCGGCCTTGTAGAAGCGATAATCCCGCAAATCGTCCATCATGATTTCGTAGCTTGGGAAATAATGCACATCGTTAAAATCCTGCTCAATATGGTAGCAGGCCGTACGAAGAATACTTTTACTAACCGAATTCAACTGCAAGGTTTCACGTGTATGTCTTACAGGGCTTACAGTCAGTAAAATCTTAATTTTATTGTTATGCATTTTCAGCAACTCATGCATAGAGCGGAAACGCATAGTAATATCTTTTATACTTAACATCTCTTTCTTGAAATTAGAGGCCGGAGCTTTATGACAGTTGGCTACTGGCAAACCATTCTCTTTCAACTGATGCACGATAGATGTGCCCAGCGTAATAATCAGGAAATTAGCTTTTCTTAAAAATTGCTGCGCTTTTTTGTTAGTCTGATTCAATAAATCTTCTAACTCTTCTCTAGAATTAGCATAGAATTTTGAATGATAATCATAATGCTGCCATATGCCCGAGTTTTCAACCATCAGGTGTTTGTATATCGGCTGACTTTGCAGGCTATTACTGACCAACTTAAAAATAGAAGAAGGATTAAAAACAGTCCCGTAGGGATTACATAAGCATTGAATCTTATTATCGGCTAATTGACTTCCAATGACTTCGGAGAAACAAGAACCAACAGTCATTATCTTGGAGTCTGTGCCGATATGGAAGCGAGAAGGGCTCACTTCAATTTCAGTACGGAATTCCATTTTATTTATACTTTATTAGGGGTTAGTTTTAGGGACAGATAATTGATTGATAATCAACTGATTGCGAAAGTAGATTTTTAGAATGACACTCGCAAACTTTTCGTTAAAAAAAGATTAAAATTAACATTCAGGAGAAGATTCCTTAAACTATTATATATATACTAAGAAATAATTGCACTATTTATGTGATAATCTTATCCTAACACCGCTTAATCAATTTTTCAATACCTCTGTACCCAACCACCCACTTTATTAATAATCACTTTTTTTTAATAGCGAATTTTCACTACTGATTATTGTATTGCGCTACTCAATTCTTGATTAACTTATTTAAAATCTATAATTCGTTATATAAACAATAAAGCCATAGAGCATTTCTATGGCCTTGATTAAACTAAGACTGATGTATGTATTATAATTTTAATTTATAAGTAAGCTGAATTGTAAAATCATCTAATGCCGTATCTT
>CBIHRH010000612.1:0-3773 GCA_966212365.1 uncultured Emticicia sp.
CAATAACATTGGCGACCTCATTCTGCCTATTGCAGCCATTCGGGGCGAAGGTACTTCTAACGACTATTTTCCACCCGAAGTACCTGCACTGCCTGCCTTCGCATTACAAAAAGCAGTTTCTACCACCATTCGCGATTATGGTGTCGATTACTGGACTGGCACCGTGTATTCAACCAACCGTCGGGTATGGGAACATGATGAGCATTTTAAAGAGTACCTGCAAAAGATCCGCGCTTATGCCATTGATATGGAAACTGCCACCATCTTCATTGTAGGTTTTGTAAACGCCATCCCTCACGGAGCATTGCTGTTGGTATCAGATAACCCCATGACGCCTGACGGTGTAAAAACAGAAGAAAGCGACAAAAAAGTAACGGGTAATTTCGTAAAAAACCACTTACAGATTGGCATCGATGCTTTAGAAGAACTAGCCAACTCAGGCGAATCGGTGAAGCATTTGAGGTTTGAGTAGCCCCTAACCGTGCGACGGACCGCCCTAAAGGGGGATTTTTAACTACAGTATTTTTTAGCGGCCGGATAATATAATTGTTATTATTCGGCGTTTTTTTTTGTTTGGAGATTAGAAGCCTTAAATTAGACTGACTTTTCTAAGATATTTTTTAAAACTTTAACTCCTAATGATATTTTTTGATGCTACTTATTATTTATACTGTACTTTCTACAGGAAATGAGAGAACGACACATTTAAAGGGTCTGTATTGATATTAATGGCAGGTGCATTTATCATGAATATTGTCTTCCTTACAATTACAGGACAATTGATTTTTATTCAGGATTGGTATGATGATGTCATTCACAGACACAAGAGGTTTGTTTTTTTGCAACAGCGTTGTGCTACTTATAATACTCGTTCCTCTTTACTTCAGATTTTTCAAAATAACCACGTTTGAAATAATAGAAAATAAACTACAAAAAATGTCAACAGGCAAAAGAAATTTTGTTTCAGGCATAACCTTCGTCTATATTTTATTTTCTTATTTATTTACGATTGGATTATGCATTTATGAAGGAGGTAAAAAGTATGGTTTGGTAGTATTGTTCCGGTGTCGATTTATAAATCGGTTGATATAAATCTATTTTATGATAGAACATTTTGGCAAAAGCCAATTAGTTGTTACATTTCAGTACCACCAGCTAAAGCTGGCGGCAATTGAATCAAAGTCTTCCTGATTTTTTCAATAGCCCCATTTTCAAATTAAGAACTACCAATCATTGCATGAAGAGACTTCTTACAGGGATAATTTTGACTTTGGCGGCTTTGAGTTGTGCTGAGAAAAAGACTTCCCAAAATGAAGAATTGAACGAGCCTGAAACGGAACAAAAAACAGAAAAAATATTTAAACCAGTGGCTGATTTTCCGGTAATCAAAGACTCCGCTCAGTTTATTGCTGAACTCAGGCAAACTTTTGACCTCAGAGTTTATGAAATGCCTATTCAGGAAAAAGTCAATAAAATTACTGCCTTTAAAAAGGTAAAAATCTATGGTTCTGAAAAAGACTTTATTCTGATTGAGTATGACTGGGGAACGGGAGCAATAGTTGATTATCCGTGGGTGTATCAGTTCATTCTTACAACTGATGGCAAGTTGGTGAAGAGTCTGTCAAAACAACGGTATGAGTTTGTTACGGTTTTTCCAAACCAACTTCCTTTTTTGCTGACTGTTACAGCAACGGCCAGAGGGAATGGCGGACACCAACTTTTTAAGGTATCGGCCGATACCTTAGAAAATGTGTATGAGGGTTATTATGACTACGATGTAAAAACGTATGATGCTCAGGAAGATTCGAGGGTTTATGAACCTAACGAGTTAAGATTGAAGATTAAAGACTTTAATAAGGATGGTTTTAACGACATTTCTTTCAATGGCAAACTAGTATTTATTGAAAGGTTTACCAAAGATGGTCGCTGGTATGAGACCGAAATAATAAATGGGAAGGTAGTACATTATTCAGTAGACCATCCATTCAGGAAGATTCCGGTAGAGTTTATTTTTCTTTATGACAAACAAACCGGGCACTTTAAGGCGAAGGAGGATTATAATGAGAGGTATGGGTTGCAGAGGTGAGATGGTTTACTCAAACTATTATAAGTCGAGACATTTTGGCTAAAGCCAATTAGCTGTTACATTTCAGTACCACCAGCTAAAGCTGGCGGCAATTGATTAATTCAATAGCCCCCATTTTCAAATGGGGTTAACAAATAAAATGAATTTCCATATTGGCTTTAGCCAAATAATATTTTAGCCGCTCGGGAGGGAATCAGATTAACAGACTATATAGTCCCTCCAACAGTCTGATTCTACGCTAAACCTCCCCAAACCCTTTGAAAAGCCACTGCAAAGCAGGAAATTTACTGGATTAGAATCCACATAATATGATAGCTATGGAAGAAGAGAAAAAGAAGGCGTATATAGGTGGTAGAGGTAAGACACTCTATAAACCTGAACTGGATGAGCATGCCTATAATTACTGCCTGATGGGTGCTTTGGATGAAGACCTCGCCGGTTTTTTTGGTATATCGGTAAGAACACTTAATAAATGGAAAAACAAGTATCCGAGTCTGGAAGAGTGTATCAGGGCCGGAAAATTGTATGCTGATATGCATGTGGCGAGGAGTCTATACAAAAAAGCAGTTGGTTATTCTTATAAGCAATTAGTTTTTAAGAAAACTTCAATAACTGAAAAATCGGCCAAAATTGATGTTTCTATGGACGGAACCTTTTTGGATGAGGGTGAAGAGGGCTTTGAAGTTATTAAAATAACCACCAAAGAAGTAATCCCCGACACAAGGGCGCAGATATTCTGGTTGAAGAACCGTCAGCCGAAGCTCTGGCGTGAAAAACATGAGGTTGATCATACGACAGACGGTGAAAAAGTACCTTATGTAACCTTATTTGAATTACCTAATGACGGCCGCAATGAGTGATACTATAAAGCCGCAGAAAGGCTATCAGATGAAAGCGCTGGCATCGAAGGCGGATATTCTGATTGGTGGGGCGGCGGCGGGTGTGGGGAAAACGTATTGTCTGCTGCTTGACCCATTAAAGCATATCACCACTGTGGCGGGGTTTGGGGGTGTGGTGTTCAGGCGGACGACTACGCAGGTGAAAAATGAGGGAGGCTTGTGGGATACGTCGATGAGTCTTTACTCGAGATTGCCGATTGCTCGTCCGCGGGAGTCCAGTCTGGAGTGGTTATTTGAGATGCCCGATACGCGGGTGAATAAAATCAAATTTGCGCATCTGGAACATGAGAAAAATATGCTCGACTGGCAGGGTTCGCAGATTCCGTTTATCGGGTTTGATGAGTTGACGCACTTCACCGAGAATATGTTTTTTTACCTGTTATCCCGCAATCGGTCGGTTTGTGGGGTACGGCCTTATGTGCGGGCTACCTGCAACCCCGACCCGGAAAGTTGGGTATACAAACTCATTGAATGGTGGATAGGTGAAGATGGTTTCCCGATTGCTGAGCGCAATGGGGCTATCAGGTATTTCACCAAAAAAGGTGCTCATTATATCTGGGGCAATAGTATTGATGAGGTCTATGAGCAATCGGCTTTCTTTCTGGCAGATATTATCAGGGAATCGGCATTGAGGAAAGAGTACTTTATCAAGTCGATTAGTTTTGTGTCGGGGTCTATATACGATAATAAACAGCTATTGGAACACGACCCTTCCTACCTCGGTAATCTACTTGCGCAGGACGAGCAAACCCAGTTGCAGCTCTTCAAAGGCAACAGGAAATTAGTAC
>CBIHRH010000613.1:0-3771 GCA_966212365.1 uncultured Emticicia sp.
TTCACTATCTGTGCTTTGAGTGAATTATCATTTTCTTCTACATGAATTTCATCAAGCATCGGTGCATGGAAATTCTCCCGATGAATCTGGCTTTTGGTTACATCATAGATATTCAACCCTTTTATTACATCTTCCATCATGCCTTCCGGGCCACACAAATAGAAATGGTCTTTGGTAAAATCAGTATAAGAATCTTTCATGAAACGGATGCTTATACCTTGACTGATACGGCCAATCTGTCCTACCCATAAATCAGACGGACGTGAGATAATATGATGTACTGTCAAGCGATTACGATAAGTGTACTCCAGTTCCTCTATCTTATCTTTAAAAATAATGCTCTCTTCTGTACGGTTTCCATACACCAACGTAACCCTTGATTTAGGTTCCATTTTAAGAACTGACTTCATGATAGACATCATGGGAGTAATACCACTTCCGGCTGCAAAAAGTACCAGATGACGGGAATTTTCAGCATCTGTCTCTACATAGAAATTGCCCAAAGGCTCAACTATCTCCAGAAAATCTCCAACCTTTACTCTATCGTTCAGATAATTGGACACCATCCCTCCTAATACACGCTTTACCGTAATACCTATAGAAGTATCGGTATGTGGAGAAGTGGACATAGAATAACTTCTACGTACCTTTTTACCATCAATTGGTACTATTACTGATATAAATTGCCCTGCTTTATATTTTATCTGCTCACTCAAGGGGTGCCAGAAATAAATCGTCACACAATCCGGGGTCTCGTTGACTACTTCTTTTACCTGAAGAAAATACGTTTTTAATGCCATTTAGTTATTTTGTCTCGAACTTTGATTTAGCTGATTAAATGATTCAACTGATACAAATTCATACTAATTAATTGAAAACAATATAATCAAAACAATCAGGTAAATCAGTTAAATCAAAGTTCAAGACACTACTTAATTTTCTATAATTATTTTTTTGACTACTTCTTTTTTCGAGGTGTTTACTTTTACTAAATATTGTCCGCGGGCAAAATAGCGGATATCTACTACCTCCTGCTGATAGCCACCGAGTGCTTTGATTTTTCTTTCACCTATTACCGAGCCTTTCATATCAATCAATGAAATACTAACAGGATTATTGGCCATCGCGTAAAACTCTACTATCACTTCATGACTTGTCGGGTTCGGGAATGTGCGAATATTTACTTCTTTCTCTATACTCAATAGGTTATTAATTAATACAGTAGTTTCTGCTTTTGCCGTACAGTTATTATTATCTGTAACCAATACCGCATAAACGCCGCCCATTGCCAGAGTTGCATTGGCAATAGTAGGATTCTGTTCGCTTGATACAAAAGAGTTAGGCCCTGTCCAGGCATATTTTACACCACCGCTACTACTTAATTTAATAGACTCCCCAACATAGATCGGGCCAGCATTACTGGCGGTAGCGGTTACCTTATTTACCTGTAAGGCAATTTCGTTAGAGGTTACACTTTTACTACAACCAGGCACATTACAGGTTGCGGTAAATTTAGTTGAGTTTTCTAAGGTAACAGAAATAGAAGTACCTTCCTGATTATTCGACCATTTGATAGCTCCCCCTTCACAACCTGATACTGTTAATTTAAATGTTTCACCCAGACAACCAGTCGTTTTATCTGCAGTAATAGTCGGTTTATTTACCTTTAATAAAAGTTCGCTGGAAGTCGCGCTGTTCTTACATCCCGGAACACTACAAACGGCTGTAAAAGTAGTGGTATTTTGTAAAGGTACATAAATAGCTTGCCCTTCCTGACCATTTGACCATTTAACGATTCCCGGGCATGAGCCTGAAAGCTTAAAGGTATCGCCTGCACAGGTAGACATTGTATTAGAAGTAATCAGTGGGACCGGTGTCTCATCTATTGTTATTTCTACCGGATTATTACTTTCTGCAACCGGCGAGGTAGATACTACTTTTATTTTATACGTTCCTTTCGCCAGTTCCTGCGGAATCTTCACACTAATTGTTTTTCTGGCATCTTGTCCTACTTCCGTAGCATTTGTAAAATTCCCGTTTTTATCGGATAGTAAAACTTTAAAAATATTATCAAAATTAAAAACAGGACCGGAAGTATTAATGGAAATATTAAATGACTGGCCAGCACACATTTCAGGGACTTGCGGCGGAACTGCCAGAATAACCGGAGAATCATCAAAGCCGAATCTGCCTACCTCATTGATATAATTGGTATACAAATCTACTGTATATCCGATTCCATCAGATTCTTCTTTATTTGCGCCCCAGAATACAATTACCCCACCTTTTGGATAAGGAATTACCCGAGGGCCACTGTAATAAGTAAAGTCTTTAAAGGCGATGCCATCAACCCCAAATCTTGGTGAGCCGTTATTATCAAAATGTTGTACGGTCAGGTCATAACCAATGGTCTTTGGCGCAAGCCATAAAGTATAAACACCGTCTTTGCCATCTGAATCCAGTTTATTCGGAAGCTGATAAGGTTTGTCTGATTTAGGCACGAATACATCATTCTGCCAGAGGACACTTCCGGTTGCCGTTAATTTGGCTATTTTAAAAGGTTGCTGTTGGTTAGCTGTTTCAAGCCAGGTTGCAATACCACCGCCATCGCTGGTTGGTACAATCTGAATATCAAAGGTATAATCAGAACCCATCTTAATCCCATTATTACCCCAGATAGACTTACCTTCAATATCTACTTTATGTGCAAAGACCATCTTTCTACCGTCATCTATAGAAAGTGTTCTTCCTATAACTGCGTTGCCCTGATTATCTACTTTAAATAAATCTATGCGCGAATTACCACTCACAGGGTTTTGATACACAGCAACAGGATTCGCAGTAAGGGGTTTATTTTCAGCATCAAATGTCTGAAACACATAATCAAACTGATTATCTTTAATTAAGGCCAGGAACCTGCTGTTTTTTACATCATAGATAACCTTGTCTTCTATTCTGTTATTTTCAAATAGCTTTTTTTCTTCTTCTATGGTTTTACCATCAAAATCCAGTCTCTTTGTATAAACTGTGTTGATACCTGTATTACCTATATACTGATTAAAAATAAGTAGTAGCTGATTGTTATTAACCACAATATCAAAAACATCATCGTAAGGTTCGGCCGTCCATAACTCACGGTCAGTTACTTTAATCCCCCCATTCGCCCATAAGGTTGTTCCGTCTTTAGAGATATGTTGTGCATAAAACTGGCGATGCCCCCTGCTATTCACATCGGGCAAAAGATGCCAGCCAATAAATGCACCTCCTTGGCCATCAGGCCTGATTACCCGCTGACTATAAAGCACATCATAAGCATTTAATACATTTCCTATTCTTACCCCATCTTTTTGCCACTGGGCTACGCCTTTGCTATCAAACTTTTGCGCATATAGTTCAATCACGCCTGCTCTGTAATCAGACCATACGTAATAGCTATTGGCGTCTTCGTCAGTAGCGTACAACTGAGCAGACTGAAAATTAATAGCTGTAGAGACCGGTACGGGTGTGTGGTCATTCAATTTCCATTGAGCCATAGCTGGTTGAAGAATCACCAGGAAAATGACAAGGCTAAAAAGTTGTTTTAATCTCATTGCTGTTTATGGGGAGTTATAACATGACTCTAAATATCTAACAAAATTAACTTCTTCTTATCAGAAGAACTAATTTTCAGGGAGTTAGCAGAAAAAAAAGAGAAACAATTGCTTTTTTATCAGGAATTGTCTAATTTTGCAGCCCCAAAATACTACCCTCGTAGCGTAGCCCGTTTGTTCG
>CBIHRH010000614.1:0-3753 GCA_966212365.1 uncultured Emticicia sp.
GCAATTTATTGGTAGTTTTGTGTGGTGATAAATCTGTAAATCCTGTGGTAAATGCCGGAACCTTATATAACTAATGGCCAGTGAAAAGAAAGCATTTGTATTAAGAATCAGCCCTGAGGTGTTGAAAGAACTTGAAAAGTGGTCAGCTGAAGAGTTCCGAAGCCTGAACGGGCAGATAGAATACATATTAAGTGATGCTCTGAAGAAAAGGAAAAAGAGCAAGAAAAGTGAAGAGTAAAAACCGGGAGGCGCTTATTGAACCTCCCGTCATTATATTTTTATGCCTTCTTCGTCTAAGTACTTGCCAACATTCATTGTAATTCCGTCAAAGAGTTCAATGTCCTTACTCCAGTTCTTAATTAACCAGTCTTCTTTAGGCGAAGTAACTATTACCTGTTGAGTTGAGGTAATAACCCAGAAAACTTTCTCTACTCCAAATTCAAAGAGTTTTTCAGTTTTACGTGTCAGATATTCCATAAAACTGCTCTCACTCAAATCTGCATTGGTGTCTATTTCTATTACATACTTAGGTGGCACATCAGAATACTTCGTAGTAATTTTATCAGCAGTCAATACTTTTTTATCGTAAACTAAAATATCTCCGGCTAAAGTATCTTTATATCCCAATTGCAATCCTGATTCGTTGCTATGAACCCTGTATTTTTTACTATCGTAAAAACGAAGAATAATATTTAAGATAAAAACTACTAATTCTGATTGTAAAGAACTACTACCCATTATTTCTTCAGCATTGACGTGTTTTTTTATAGCCTCTTTGTAACCTTTATAATAGATTGGCTCTCCATCCATAACTTCATAGATGAATTGTTCCGGGATTTTCTTTTTTAAAGTCTTTTTTGTGGTCTCAAGCACCATCTCTCCTTGCATTTATTTGAAACTAAGGTACAACAATCTTTGCATTTCCTCAAAATTCCCTTGTTTTATTTCTAACAAAGGCACGTTTAAAAGCTAATTTTCGCTATTTTTGCGGCTCATTATCAGTTTTTATTTTTTATGCAAATCAAGGAAATTCTTACACAGACACCTGCAGAACAGGAGGTAACAGTAAAAGGCTGGGTACGTACCAAACGAGGACAAGCAGCCGTAACATTCATTGCTATTAATGATGGCTCGACCATTAATAATATTCAGGCAGTAGTAGATGGCGATAATAATAATATCAATGAAGATACTTTACGTTTAATTACCACTGGTGCATGTGTGGCCGTAACAGGAAAATTGATTGCTTCTCAAGGCTCAGGACAAGCGGTTGAAGTAAAAGCTGAGAAAATAGAAGTATATGGCTCTGCAGATGAGACTTTCCCGATGCAACCGAAACGCCATTCGATGGAATTTTTACGTGAAAAAGCACATTTGCGTTTCCGTACAAATACATTCGGTGCTATTTTTCGTATCCGGCATAATTTAGCCTTTGCTATCAATAAATATTTCAACGATAAAGGTTTCTTTTATCTGCATACGCCTATTATTACGGCATCTGATGCTGAGGGTGCAGGTGAAATGTTTCATGTGACTACTTTTGACATCAAAAATCCTCCGAAAACAGAAGACGGGCAAATTGATTATAAAGAAGATTTCTTCGGTCGTGAAACAAGCTTAACTGTATCAGGGCAGTTAGAGGGCGAGTTAGGAGCTTTGGCTTTATCGAAAATTTATACATTCGGGCCGACTTTCCGTGCTGAAAACTCTAATACGACCCGTCACTTAGCGGAGTTCTGGATGATTGAGCCGGAAGTAGCTTTTTATGAGTTAGAAGATAATATGGCTTTGGCAGAAGATTTCGTTCAATACGTTATCAAATATGCCCTAGAAAACTGTGCTGACGATTTAGCCTTTTTGGAAAAACGTTTGTTAGATGAAGAGAAAAACAAGCCACAGAACGAACGTAGTGAAATGGCTTTATTGGAGAAACTGCGTTTTGTAGTAGATAACCAATTCGAAAGATTGACTTATACAGAAGCGATTGAGATTCTGTTAAAATCGAAACCGCATAAAGAGAAGAAATTCCAGTACCCTGTTGAATGGGGTATTGACTTGCAGTCAGAGCATGAGCGTTATTTAGTAGAAAAACACTTTAAAAAACCTGTGATTCTGACTAATTATCCACGTGAAATCAAAGCTTTCTATATGAAACAGGATGCCGATGGTAAGACTGTGAGAGCGATGGATGTGCTTTTCCCGGGAATTGGTGAAATCATCGGTGGTTCGCAGCGTGAAGATGATTACGAAAAATTATTGACCCGTGTGAAAGAGGTGGGTATTGACCCTGAAAACATCTGGTGGTATCTTGAAACCCGTAAGTTCGGTTCTGCACCGCACGCAGGTTTTGGTTTAGGTTTCGAGCGTCTGGTATTATTTGTAACAGGTATGACCAATATCCGTGATGTAATTCCTTTCCCGAGAACACCTAAGAGTGCTGAATTTTAACATTAATTGAATAGTTTTTTTAAATTTGACAATTCTATTAAGGGTTGTCAAATTTTTTAAATAAGAGTTATGAAGATTTCCATAAAAAATTTCGGACCAATCGACCACTTTGAGTTTAACTTAGAGAAAGATTTGCATGTGATTTATGGTGAGAATAATATAGGGAAATCATGGGCTATTAGTTTGATTTATCTTCTTTTAAAGTCTTCAAGGGAACTTTTAAATCTAAGTTCAGACGAAAGCGCTTTGGTCGAGATGAGTTTCAAAGAATATTATCGAAAAATTGAAGCTCAAACAGGTCTGGGTCTATTACCAACAGGATTGTACTCCTTTCTTCGAGATTTAAATAATTCCTTAGACAATACTTTCGGAAAAGTAAAAAACAAAATTTCTGGTATTGAGCCTGAAATAACGTTAACTACAGAAAAAATTGAAATAGTAATTGCAACAGATTCTTTAAATGCAAATAGCGAATATTCGGATGTATTTTATATAAAGGACTTCAAACAAAGAGATGGTGCTAAAGAAAGTAATTCAAAATATGATAATGTCTTCTTTATCCCCGCTTCAAAATCAGGCATCTATCAGGTGTTAAGTAATATGGGCAATATTTTTGCTCAATTATCTCAATACAGAAACCAATTAAAAGACAGCAGTCTTCAATTACCCTCCATGAGTGAGCCAATATCTGATTATATTTTGAATCTTTCTTCTATACAATCGGCTAAACAAGGCAATTTCAAAGATTTGGTAAAATTTTTAGAAGAAAATATTATTGTGGGTAAGGTTACCTTTGATGAATTTCAAAAAAAGCTAAAATATCAAAGTTCAAAAACAGGCCTAGAATTAGAATTAAGTGAAGCCTCCTCAATGATAGCAGAAGTTTCACCTTTAATAGCATACCTAAAGTACATTGTACCAAAATCAAATACTATCTTATTTATAGAAGAACCAGAAGCTCATCTTCATCCAAAAATTCAGGTTGAAATGATGAAAATCTTTGTGCAATTGGTTAAGGCAAGCGTAAAAGTAGTATTGACTACTCATAGTGACTTTATGATGAATGAACTTTCTAACTTGCTATTGGAAGGTACAATTTCAGCAGAACAAGTTGCAAGTTATCATTTAAAAATGGGAGAAAAGGGAAGTTTTGATGTTGGTGATATGAAAGCTACAAAAGATGGGATTGAAGATTATAATTTTACTGATACAGCCATTGAATTATATGAGAGAAGAATGAACATCATTGAAAAACTGAACCAAGATGCTATTAGAGAGAATTAAAACTGATAGCCGTTTTTCTTC
>CBIHRH010000615.1:0-3741 GCA_966212365.1 uncultured Emticicia sp.
TCGAAAACTGTTTTTGCGTAAAAATTGTACTAATTTAAGAAAGAGGATTTGATTCGATGAGTATACCCTGAGAAACCCTATTGATTTCTCTAATATTAATCAAGTATGAAACAAACCAAAGACCCTTACGCTGCCCTCCGGTATCCCGAGTTCAGATATTTTGTAACGGCTCAGTTTTTATTTACTATAGCTATTTTAGTGCAGGAAGTCGTAATCAGTTATTATCTATACGAAATCACCCACGACCCTCTTTCTTTAGGTTTAATTGGACTCTTTGAGGCTATCCCGTATATTTCTTTAGCGCTATTTGGCGGCTATTTTGCCGACCGCAAAGAAAAAAAGACCATCATACAGGTTTGCTATAGTATTATCATTATGTGTTCTCTGCTCTTGCTTTGGGTAACACATCCTTCAACCGAGCATGGATTCAGCATACTACAGCAAAAGAACTTCATTTATCTTACTGTCTTCTTTTTAGGGGTTGCCAGAGGGTTTTACGGCCCGGCGTGGTCGTCATTAAAGCCTTTTCTGGTATCTGCAGAGCATTATTCTAATTCTGCATCCTGGGGTAGTCAGTTTTGGCAGATAGGCTCTATTCTTGGGCCTGCTTCTGCCGGATTTTTGTATAGCTGGTTGGGGCTTACCAATACGCTTATCATGGTAATTGTTTTTTTTCTGGCTGCTTTTGTTTTTGTTTCTCGAATCTCAAAAAAGGGCATTCAAAGTATTGAGCAACAAGCGAATGTGTTTACTAGCTTAAAAGAGGGAATCAAATTCGTAACAGGAAACAGAATATTGTTTTATGCTATTTTACTTGATATGTTTTCGGTATTGTTTGGTGGGGTAGTGGCTATTTTGCCTGTTTTTGCTAAGGATATTATGAATGTATGGGCAGAAGGCTTAGTGATAATGCGGGCAGCTCCGGGTTTGGGTGCGGTCTTGACTATGTTAGGGACTGCTTATTTCCCGCCTACCCGTCAGGCCTGGCGTAATATGCTTATTGCCGTAACAGGGTTTGGTTTAGCTACTTTGGTTTTTGCCTTTTCAACCAGTTTATGGGTATCAGTAATAGCCTTATTTTTTACAGGTGCATTTGATAGTGTGAGTGTCGTGATTCGACAAACGATTTTACAGGTATTACCGCCTGATGATATGCGTGGCAGAGTAAACTCAGTAAGTGGTATATTTGTCAGTTGCTCAAATGAATTGGGCGCATTTGAATCAGGCGTAATGACAAAACTGATTGGGGCAATTCCGACGGTTATTTTTGGAGGAGCAATGACTCTGGTAATAGTAGGTACGCTTTTCTTAAGATCGAAAGAATTATTCTCTGTTAAATTAGAGGTGCCTCTAAAAGACTGATTATATAAACAAAGGTCATTCAATGCTGAATGACCTTTGTTTATTAATGATTGAGATGTCAGTATAAAATCTTTTGATTGTTGTGTGCAATTCAGATTCTTATCTCGTGATTTCTAATACTTCCACTTCTACTACCCCTGCCGGTGCCTGAATTTGGGCAGTTTCGCCTACTTTTTTTCCGAATAAGCCTTTTCCAAAAGGAGAGTTGACAGATATTTTACCTTGTTTCAAATCGGCTTCTTCTTCCGAAACCAGAGTATAAACCATGGTAGCACCATTTTTTATGCTTTTAATCTTTACTTTCGATAATAAAGATACTTTAGATGTATCAATCGTTGATTCATCTAAGATACGGGCGTTGGCAACTAATTCTTCTAATTTGGAAATCTCCATTTCCATCAAGCCTTGCGCATCTTTAGCAGCATCATATTCGGCGTTTTCTGATAAATCGCCTTTGTCACGAGCTTCTGCAATCTGGCGGGCAATATCTGCTCTGCCTTTGCCTTTCAGGTCTTGTAATTTATTTTTAAGGTTATTATAACCTTCTTCCGTGTAATACTGAAGTTTTGACATATCTCTTATAAATTTAAAAACCCCTTTCTTCTGAGGGGTGGACAAAAAAAGAACGGCGAAAATTCGACCGTTCCTGATAAAAATTTTAATTTTATCTAAGAAACTACCTGAATTTTACTCGAAAAAATACTTTATTTGCTCGATTTTGTTTCATTTATGCAATTTAGACAACAAAGGTACAAAGATTTTTTTAAATCAAGTATTTTTGCCACCACATAATTATATAACGGAGAAAAGATGAAAATAGTTTTTATGGGTACGCCCGATTTTGCGGTAGCAAGTTTGCGTAAATTGGTAGAAAATAATTGTGAGGTAGTAGCAGTGGTAACGGCACCCGATAAACCCTCAGGCAGAGGCTTGCATATGCATGAGACACCAGTAAAGCAGTATGCGGTTTCGCAAGGTATACCGGTGCTACAACCTGAAAAACTCAGGAACCCGGAATTTATAGAGCAATTAAGAAGTTATCAGGCTGATTTACAGGTAGTAGTAGCATTCAGAATGTTGCCTGAAATGGTGTGGAATATGCCAACAATAGGCACTTTTAATCTACACGGCTCACTTTTGCCTCAATACCGTGGCGCAGCGCCAATTAACTGGGCAGTGATTAATGGTGATACAGAAACAGGTGTAACTACTTTTTTTATCAAGCATGAAATAGATACCGGGAATATCATATTTGTAGATAAAGAACCGATTTATGCGCACGATAATGCCGGTACGGTGCATGATAGATTGATGGAGCGTGGGGCCAACTTAGTACTAAAGACTGTAAAAGCTATTGAGGCAGGAGATTATCCGCAATTGCCACAAGAGAATGACATTGAATTAAGATCTGCACCAAAGATTTTTAAAGAAACCTGCGAAATTGACTGGAATCAGCCTGCTGAAAAAGTACATAATTTCATTCGTGGGCTTTCGCCATATCCTGCTGCATGGACTACCTTATCGGGCAAAATGTGTAAAATCTATCAATCTGAAATGACCGATATGGAAGGCAAAGATGTAAAGGCAGGAGAAATAGAAACGGATGGAAAAACTTTTCTGGCTTTTAAATGTGCCGATAAGTTTCTGAGGATAAAAGAACTCCAGGTTGAAGGCAAAAAGAAAATGGGAATAGAAGATTTTCTGAGAGGATTCAGGTTGTAATGTTTTTATATACAAAGAAAGCCATCTTTTAGGGATGGCTTTCTTGTTTTAGACCATATCTACTGAGGCCTTATCATTTGTGTGGATTTATAGGTGGATTTTCATAATTTTCAGTAATAGCTTTTCATATAATTCATTGATGTCAAATAATATTTACAAACTTAACCTATCTGGGAAGCCCTGGAAATGAGCTTGCGTTTGAACCGTTAAAACACGTATCATATAAGATAAAATCGTGTTATGAATTGTAAGAGTAAGTTATACTATGTGAGAGATTTTATCAATCCATACTCCTTTACTTGCCCATCCAATTTTTAAAATCGGCTACTTTTTCCCTACTGACCAATGCTTGTTTGCCATGAGCAGGGCGTAGCGTTAAAGCCAGTCTATTACCGAAATAAGGTTCCATTTTTTCAACGGCTTTGTGTGTGAGTATCATCCCTCTGTTAATTCTGAAAAAACGGGTCGGGTCAAGTGTTTCGGCTATTTCGTCCAGCGTATAATCTACCAGAAATTTCTGGTTGCTGTGAGTCGTGAAGAAACTGTATCGCTCATCAGTAAAGAAATAAGCAATTTCACCCACCTCAATTGAGAGTAACTTCTGGTTTTGTTTTACTAAAAAGCGCTCCCGGTATTCGGGTGTAGTATTCAGTTTTA
>CBIHRH010000616.1:0-3739 GCA_966212365.1 uncultured Emticicia sp.
AGAGATTTTTTCTATAAAGTTTTTAAGAATGTAGAAAAAGAAAAGGTAGATGAGTTACTGGTTAAAATATATGATGTGATTCATAGATATCTGTCAGGCGTAATCATCGAGACTATCATAGTAGGTAATCTCAACACAATCAGTCTGCTTTTATTGGGTATCGACTACGCCATCTTCTTTGGTTTTCTAGCCTCAGTATTATTGATAATTCCTTATATAGGTATTCTTATAGGCTCGCTTTTACCTATCATTATTGCTTTGGTAACTAAAGATTCTCCTATGTATGCTGTAGGAGTAGCCGCTTCGTTTTTTGCTATACAAATGCTGGAAGGTAATTTCATTACGCCCAATATAGTTGGCTCAAAAATCAGCATTAATCCTTTAGCCGCTATTTTAGGCTTATTAATGGGTGCAATTCTATGGGGTTTGGCCGGGATGGCTTTGTGCTTACCTTGTATAGCCATCGTCAAAGTAATTTTCGATTCGGTTCCGAATTTGCAACCCTATGGTTTTTTAATGGGAGAACCCGCTATTTCAAGAGATAATACGGAAGAAAAAAAGCAAAAAGCTCAAAAATTGGAAAAAGAAATAGTTGAAACTATTAGTGGTAAAAGACGCCTTTTTAGAAAAAAGGACTCATCTAAAAAGAAAGAATAAATGTAAAACCCCTCCGGAATAATAAATAATCTTACCCAATATGTAGAAATATTTACTCAATGGGGTAGGAGTTTATTTTGTAATTGGCTGATTATTAGATTTTTATGGGTTTGGCACATAAATTTTTTCTTAATAATCAGAAAAGATTTAACAAAGAACGCACAACATGAAAAAGATTATCACGTTAGCAATTATCTCTCTTATCAGTGCTTCGACATTTGCACAAACAAAAGGATTTACAGCAGGGTTGAGATTGGGGACGAACTTGTCGCAAGTAAGAGGGAACGATTTGTCAATGACCTCAGGAAATACAGTTTTTAATTTCAGACATAATGAAAATAGAGCGTTTGGTTTTGTAGGTGGTGTTTTTATGAGATTCGGACGAACAGTGTTTTTACAACCCGAAATTCTGGTTTCGCAAAAAGGTGGTAAATATGATTTGATTACTGATAATGGGAATAATACCAAAACGATCGACTTCCGCATGACTAACCTTGATTTGCCTCTATTAGTTGGGGTGAAGCTGGGAGATGTATTAAGAATTAATGCCGGCCCGATAGCCACATTCAATATAGGCAATGATGGTAAATTAGGAGATGCTATTACAGAGGCCAGTGGCGAAAGCGTCGAACAGATTTACAAGAAAGCTGTTTTTGGTTATCAGGCTGGGGTAGGTTTTGATATTGGCCAGATTAACTTCGATGTACGTTATGAAGGCAATGTGAATGATATAATTGATGTAAAATATAAAAATGCTGAGACAGCCAGTAAGTTTGCCGCTAAAGGAAATTCATTCCAGGCTACTATCGGGTTTCATTTCTAAAACGAAATCTAAACTGCAACAATCCTCTATAGGATTGGCATATAAATGAAAGAATACGAAAACAACCATTTAAAATTATTATCAACAATGAAAAAGAAAGTAATATTCGCTTATGCGTTAATAGCAATCGGAACATTAAGTTTTACTTCATGTTCAAGAGAAGAAAAAAGAGAGGCGGCAGATAGTGTACAAGATGCACAAGTCAAAGCAGCAAATGCTGCTGACCAGGTTGCGAGCGACATTAAAGAGGGGGTTAACCAAACAGCTGAAGATGTGAAGAGAGAGAAAGATGAGATGGCAGCAAAACTGGAAGAGCAACGTAAAGAATTGAAAAGAGAGATAGAAGAGGCAGAAGATAAGCTAAAGTCAGCTACAGCCAAGGAGAAAGATCGTTGGGAAGAAAGACGTCAGAAACTGAAATCACAACTGAATGATATTGATGATGATATAAAAGATATCAGAAGCGATATGAAGGAAGATTGGAAAGATTTCAAGAAAAGACTTAATAAGAAGATAGATGAGATTCAGAAAGATATTGAATAATAATAATAGGTGGTTTAGATTAGTAGCAATGGTTAGAAAAGCAGCGGATTTTATCTGCTGCTTTTTTTGTGTGGTTCAAAGATTAAATGAATAATATTCTATCGGTGACTGAGCGAAGCCGAAGGTACTTTCGTTCAAACTTTGAACATAAGAGGTGCTTGATGAATATGGTATTCTCGGTGGATTTATTTGCTTGGCGCGGACTTCGGCTTCGCCCAGTCACTGGGCTAGGCTTCTTAGATCTATATTAGCAAGCACCAAAGTAAAGATTGATAGAATATGTAGATGCCAGTGCAAAGCCAAAGGCATATTCTTTAAACGTTGAGTGAACGGATGTTTCATGGCATAAATGAATTTCATTTATGTAATACTCAAAAAAAGGAATGGGAATGATAACGCTATCATTCCCATTCCTTTTATATTTAATAATCAGCTAAACCCTTCGTATCAGCCCCACTATAAAAAGTACAACGAGAGCGCCTATTACGGCAGTAATGATTTGACCAATAACGCCAGAGCCTAAAGAAACTCCTAAAGCGGCAAATAACCAGCTACCAACTAAGGCGCCAATTATACCGACGATGATATTACCGATAAGACCAAAACCGAAGCCTCGTTTGATTTCTCCAGCCAGCCAGCCGGCAATAGCACCGATAATAATTGCGTACAATAATCCTTGTCCTTCCATTGTTGTTTGTGTTAAAGGGTTTAAAAAAAATTGTATAAAGAACAATTTGGTTTACTGGATTTTGGACACTTTTTTTAGCGAAAGGTCACAAAATTGTGTGGATTTAGTAAATCAATGAGTCGAATTCCTGATTATAAAGAGTTATCTATCGAAGCATAGGATAAAGGCTTTTCAATAAAATTATAAGCACCTACTTCAAAAGCCTTTTCTTTTAGTTTTCCTATAGCGGTTATCATTACAATCTTGCTGTTAGGCAATAGTTTCTTAAACTCAGACAATTTTTCAATGCCTAAGCCATCGGGTAAATTATTATCCAGAAAAATCCATTGCGGCTGCGGGGTCAGGCTACTTGCTTTTTCAAAGCCATCTTGCAAAGTATGAGCATGAAAAGATTCTATTCCTTTCTTTTTCAAATACATTTTTATCAGCAAGCAAGTATCTATTTCATCATCTACTATTAGGGCAGATAATCCATTTTCTTCTAAGCTTTTCATCTTTGCACAATTTGCATCATTTTATAATTCAATATATTATAAAAAACCATGCCAGCCCCTTTTTTCCACGTTTTTCAGTACGAGTCGTGCGATTCCCACAATCTGGGCAATAACTTCTACAATTTAAAGTAAGTAGATCTAAGCTAAGCTACTGATAAATGTATGGAATAGGATTTTTAAAGAAGTATTCATATTGAAAACTATTTAAACATTGAACTATTATGAAAGGTACTTCAAAAATCTTGTTGGGAGTTATTACAGCAGCAGCGGCTGGAGCAGTAATCGGAATGTTGTTTGCTCCGGATAAAGGGAATGAAATTCGCTCAAAAGTGAAAAAGACAGCTAACGAATTAGCGGATGAACTCTTGAATGCAATTCGTCGTGGAAAAAGCCAATACCAGGATGCTAAAGATGAATTACGTAATAAAGCATACGAATTGAAAGGAAAGGCTCAACAAAAATTCGAAGATGTAGCTGAAGAAGCGGATGACCAATATAATGCTACTAAAAAGAAGCTACAGGTTAGCTAAATCC
>CBIHRH010000617.1:0-3738 GCA_966212365.1 uncultured Emticicia sp.
ATTTATAGCCGTAATCTCCTTTGTCTAATCCGTCGCCGTGCCCTATATAAAACCTCTTGTTATTAAATACATAGGTTTTTGGTCTACGTATAGTGGTTACGCCTAGTTCTTTTTCAAAATAGTCTGTCATCCACATATCTCTATTGCCTAAAAAGTCTATAATTTCGATTCCTGAATCTGCCAGTTCAGCCAGTTTACCCATAAAACGAACATAGCCTTTAGGTACTACCCTTTTGTATTCAAACCAGAAATCAAACAAATCACCTACCAGAAATATAATTTCGGCATCTTGTTTAATGTCATCCAGCCAGGCTACAATTCTTTTTTCGCGATTTAGGCTTTCTGCATGAGAGGGTGCTCCTAAATGGAAGTCAGAAGCAAAATATATCTTTTTTCCGGGCGATAAGTTTCGATTCAAGCGTATAATTTTGGAGGTCGAAAATCTGTTATTCAAATATTTCTGCAAAAATACATATTTTATCAGGCTTTAGTAAAATTTGATTTTGTTAAAAATCTTCTTTCCTTATCTTTACACCAAAATAGCAGAGACCAAACTTTAAAACATATATGCCTTCAATGAAACGAGTATTGATAGCCGAAGACAGTTCAGTAATTCAGAACTTAGCCAAGAAAATTTTGGAGTTCCAGAATTTTGAAATCACCGCTGTAAAAAACGGAGAACAAGTAATGCAACTACTTGAAAAAGAAGACTTTGACATTCTGCTTCTCGACATCAACATGCCTATCATGGATGGTATGGAGTGTATCAAGGCTATTCGTGAATTGAGCGATAAGAAAAAAGCTAATGTCCCGGCAGTGGCTATCACCGGAAACGCTAAAAACTATTCTGAAGACGATTTCAAAAATGCAGGATTCAACGACGCTTTAATGAAGCCTTTGAATTTTGACAAGCTCGTAACAGTAGTAAAAGGTTTAACAGAGTAGTTATCAAGAGTTTAAATTATCCGGTAGTAATCTCACAAGATTGCTACCGTAATCTTCAGCATGCAAGTAACTTTTCTCGGAACAGGTACCTCGGCGGGTGTTCCCGTGCTTACATGTAGATGCGAAGTCTGCAATTCACTCGATTTCAGAGACAAGCGTCTGCGCGTATCTGTCTGGATAGAAGTGAATGGCAAAAGTTTTATCATTGATACCGGCCCCGATTTCAGGCAGCAGGCCCTGCGTGAAAGCATATCACAGCTGGACGCTATCATTTACACCCACGAACATAAAGACCACACCGCCGGCCTGGATGATGTTCGACCATTCAATTATCTCAATGGTATCCGTCATGTTAATCTCTACGGACATCAACGTGTGTTAAATCAGTTAAAAAGGGAGTTTGCCTACGCTTTTGAAGATATTAAGTATCCGGGTGTACCCTTGCTCAACCTACAGGAAATTTCAACAGAAGAATCAAAATCATTTTTTATAGAAGGCGTAGAATTTACACCTATTGAAGTGCTTCACCATCGGTTGCCTGTACTGGGTTTTCGGGTGGGTGATTTTACCTATATTACTGATGTAAACTACATTTCAGAAGAAGAAATGGAAAAGGTTTATGGTAGTAAGGTATTGGTCTTAGGTGCTTTACAACATGAGCCGCATATCTCTCATTATAATTTAAGTCAGGCTATTGAAGTGGCTCAGAAAATCAATGCCTCAGCTACTTATTTCACACATATCAGCCACAAAATGGGCCTGCATGCAGAAGTAGAAAAACAACTGCCCGAAAAAATACGTTTGGCTTATGATGGGCTAAAAATCAGCTTACCGAACCCTTGATACGAGAAACTTGTTTCTATCAGTATGGCAGAGCAAAACGAGCTTCCCCCAAAATATTATCTCGAATACTTTAATTATCTGTTGGACTTTGTTCAGGAGAAGTATCGTCATATTCTTAATGAAAACGAATGGCGTTTCTTGCGTAAATATTACTGCCTTAGTGAAGATGCCCAATGCCTGTTTATTCGTTTCAGCAATCGCAAAGGTTTGTTCTTTAAGGTCAATAAGCTGTTGTATGCTGAATTGACTGATATTCCTGCATTATTAAATGAGCTGCTCGATAGAGGATTTATAGAGCCTATAAATGCTGAAAAACACGAAACTTTCAGCAAAGAATTGTTGGGTGTTTTTGGTAAGGATGAATTGGCTAATAGATTTACAAAAATAGTAGCAGCAACCGAAGAAAGTATCCCAAAAGCTGAGAGAATCTCCTATAAAAAGCTCAAAAAAGATGAATTGGTAGAAACGCTTCTGAAAGGTTTTAGCTTTGAGGAAATTGTAGACGCTATCAAGGATTTAGAGCCTGTTGTCAAGGTCTGCTTTGAGTTTGAAGTAACTTTTATGAAGTTCCTTTTCTTTGGCAATCGCTATCTTGATATGACTGAGTTTGTGGTAAGAGATTTAGGCTTAATACAATATGAGAGCCACGATGATGATAAACTGGTAGCCCGATTTAATACCCGGAAAGACGCCGAGGACAAATGGCTGATTACCGACCAGAACGATCTTTTTTCACAATTAAAAGATATAGCTCCCCCACTCGAAGTCTATGACTGGTTTATGAATTTTGCGGATTCAGTCAATGATTTAAGTGAAGTAGCGAAGCCTGCTTATGAAAGACTTATCTTGAAAGTCGGGACTTATCTTGAGAAGAGCAAACTATATGATGAAGCACTGAATACCTTCCGTTTGACTGAGCAAGTACCATCCAGAGAGAGACAGGTGCGCACCTTACAAAAGCTTGGCTATATTGATGAAGCCCTCTCACTTTGCCAATTAATGATAGAGTTTCCAAAGAATGCTGATGAGAAATTCTACGCAACAGATTTTATCAATCAGGTCAATAGCAAGAAGCGAGTACGCAAAAAGAGTACGACCTCATGGTTGCATCAGTCAGAATCTATCACGATTTCAGAAGAATTTCGCCATCAGGTGGAGATGGGCGTTGTAGATTATTATCTGAATGAGGGTAAAATGGCTGTTTTCTCTGAAAATTATACGTGGCGGGCTATCTTCGGCTTAATCTTCTGGGATATTGTCTTTGACCCAAGTCTGGTGGCTTTTCACCATCCTTTTCAACGACGCCCGTCTGATTTATACCTCCCTGATTTTTATGAAAAACGTCAGAATTTAATCGTTAGTCACCTGGAAAGCTTTGATAATATTCAGACCCTCCTGGTATATATGGGTGAGCGATACGAGTCAAAATTTGGCATTGCCAATCCATTTGTAATCTGGCTGGAAGATATGTGGATGATGGTGCGAAAAGCAGTGGAGGTTATCAATTTTGAATCATTAAAGAAGATTCTGCACGAAATGTCTAAGAATCTGGTAGAAAATCTGCGGGGTTTCCCTGACCTTTTTATGTGGGATGAAAATAACAATGAGTATTGCTTCGTAGAAGTAAAATCTCCTACCGATAACCTGTCTAATCAACAATTATTCTGGCTACAATTTTTTAAAGAAGTTGGGGTGAATTCTAAGGTTTTAAGAGTTTATTGGGGGGAAGCTTCTGAATTGAGTGATTTAGTCTTGAACTCTGATTTACCTGATTAAATGATTTTTATGATTTAAATATATTGATTTCATTTTAAGCAAATTCTTTCAGCGAAATCAAAAAAATCAGTTAAAACGGTACGCGTCGCTGCAAAGTTTAAGACAATTCAATAATTACTCCCACTTCCTCCTCCACCAAAATCTCCGCCGCCAAATTTCATTTTTCCGCCTTGT
>CBIHRH010000618.1:0-3735 GCA_966212365.1 uncultured Emticicia sp.
CAGAAGCAAGACATTGTAGCTTCTAAATCCCGTTTGGATATTTTGTATAGCAATTTGCATAAAGCACAAGCAGCTTTGGCTGTACAAAAAGCAAAAATTGAGCAACAAAAACTTCGTTTGACGTACTCGAAAGTATATGCCAACGAAAACGGGAAAATTGGTCGAAAAAGCGTTGAGCCTGGTCAATATATCCAACCCGGACAAACTTTAGCCACCATCGTGCAGGATTCTTTATATTGGGTAGTGGCCAATTTTAAAGAAACACAAATCGGTCGTCTGGCTATCGGACAGGAAGCTACTATAAAATTAGATGCTTTTCCAGACTTGGAATTGAAAGGTAAAATAGCTGATTTCTCAGACGCTACCGGTTCAAAATATGCCCTTCTTCCGCCTGACAATGCCAGCGGAAACTTTGTGAAAGTCACACAGAAGATTCCTGTAAAAATAGCGATTGAGAGTGTAGAAAAATACCGTGATAAACTTCGCGCAGGCATGAGCCTTGAAGTAGAGGTGAAAATTAAATAAATCCACGCAGGTAATGAAGATACCTCTATAAACACGTTTTCATGGAAAATCAAATAGAAAATAACGTGTCGGGTGCTTCAAGGTTTATCATCGTTCTTACCACTGTAACTGCCGCTATCATGGAGTTACTGGATACTACGATTGTAAACGTAGCACTCAACCAGATGGCCGGCTCGCTTGGGGCGACCATCGAAGATATAGCCTGGGTTATTACCTCTTATGCCATTGCTAATGTGATTATCATCCCGATGACAGGTTTTTTAGGGGAATATTTTGGAAGAAAAAATTATTATCTCGGGTCCATGATACTCTTCGGAATTGCCTCTTACCTATGTGGTAATTCGGATAGTCTATGGGAATTAGTATTCTGGCGCTTCATACAAGGGATTGGTGGTGGAGCTTTGTTATCAACCTCTCAGGCGATTTTATTTGATGCTTTTCCGCCTAAGGACAGAGGAACGGCATCCGGGCTTTTCGGGATGGGCATTGTACTAGGTCCAACACTAGGTCCAACAGTAGGAGGATACATAGTAGATAATTATACATGGGGTGATATTTTCTTTATAAACGTACCCATCTGTATAGTGGCTACTATCCTGACCATTTTGTATATCCCTAAAAAAGCTGATGAAGGCAAACACAAGGATAAAATCAAGATTGACTATTTAGGCATTGCCCTATTAATGATAGGAATCGGAGCCTTACAATATGTTTTAGAAAAAGGCGAATCAAAAGACTGGTTTCAATCAAGAGAGATTTCAGTTGTTTCCCTGATAGCATTAGTAGGCATTGTTGGATTTATCAGCAGAGAATTGAATACCGATCATCCGGTAGTAAACCTGAAGATATTTGGTAACAGAAACTTTGCCTTTTCTAGCATTTTCGTAATGGTATCTGGTTTTGGTTTGTTTACCTCGGTATTCGTTTATCCGGTTTTAGTACAACGGATTAACGGTTTTACGCCTTACGAAACAGGGCTTTCCCTATTATTTCCTACTCTGACCATTTTACCGATGTTCCCGATTCTTGGGCGTCGTATGTCGGCTGGGGCATCACCTATTCCATTTGTGGTAGCAGGGCTTATTATATTCGCCGCATTTGGTTTTTATAGCGGAACGGCTACTACTGATATGGGTAGATGGGATTTTTATCCGATGCAGTTATTGCGTGGTTTAGGAACAGTACTCCTGCAATTACCCTTGATTAATGCGTCAGTAGCAGGTTTGAAACCTAACGAATTTGGCGCAGGTATATCCCTGACAAATATGATTCGCCAGCTGGGTGGGGCATTTGGTATTGCCTTAGCTAATAACTATGTAGCCTTGCAATATGCGCAGCACCGTTCAGACCTGGTAGCCAATTATGTACCGAACAATCCGCTATTTACTGAACGATTCAATGCTATTAAGATGTCGTTTCTTTCGCGTACAGGTGATGCGGTACAGGCTACTGCGCAGGCTTACAGACAATTAGAATTATTGCTTGACAGGCAATCATATTACCTGGCATACCTTGATACATTCCGTATTATCTCGATTTTCTTTATCTGTGTGCTGCCTTTGGTGGTATTACTCAGAACCAAAAAGAAAAGTGCCGCTGAATCAGCTGCCGCCGCGAAGGCCGCCGCAGAGTCTCATTAATGATAGATTTCATCAAAAATATTTACGTTTCCGAAAATGAAATTTCAAAAAATATCTATAGCTATCTTACTGCTTTTCGGTCAGGCGGCTATTGCGCAAAACTCCAATGAAACATTGAATTCATTGGTAAAAATGACCCTTGATGGTTCGGCGCGCATAAAAGAACAAGTACAGTTATTAAATGTAGGCGACTATCGCATAAAAGTTCAGCAAAGCGGAACAAAGCCACAGATAAATGGTGAGTTAAGTTATACAAGACTTGATCCTATTGCTGAAGCCGTTATTCCGATTCCTGGGTTTGAGGGGAAATTACAGTTTCAGCCGCATAATAATTATAATACCAATATAGCAGCTTCCTACGTGATTTACGATTGGGGTAGATTTAAAGCAGGCGTACAAAAAACCTTGCTTGAAATGCAGCAACAACGCGAAGGTATTGAAAGCCTGAAACAGACTTTGGCTTATCAGGTAGCGCAGTTGTACTATGGTATTATCTACTTACAAAAAGCGATTGCTGTACAACAGGAGCAGGTAAAACTGGTAGATGAAAACAGCAAGATTATCAGCGATAGACTCAAAAGTGGCGATGCCCTTGATTATGATGTAGTGCAAGCGCAGGTACGCTATAAAAATGCCGAAATCAGAGTTGTAGATTTACAAGGACAATTGGAGAAACAATACATTTTCCTGAGTGCTTTAATTGGTACTGATGCACATAATCAGATTCCGGCCAATGCTGAAATGCAGTACAATTATCCTTATGCCGATTCCCGTGGAGCTATCAGTGAGGCAACCGTTAATAACCTGGATTTAAGAACTGCTCTGGCACGTGAAAATGCTTTAGCGCAGGAAATTAAGATTTCATCTATGGGTAATTTGCCGCAATTATCTGCCAATGTAGCAGCGGGTATCAAAAATGGCTACCAGCCCAATATTGATGCCTGGCGTTTTAATACTTTGTTAAGTGTAAGATTAAGTATTCCGATTTATACCGGAAAAAGGAGCGCTTACAATACTCAGATTGCCAGAATTAATCTGGATGCTGCCAGAGAAAATACTGCAGCCCAGAAAACACAGATTAACCGTGACATTGAAAATGCATTCAATGATATAAAAGTAGCTTCACAAAAGAGAGCATTAGCCGAACGCAATGTCTATCAGGCAGAATACGGTTTGAAACTAGCTAAAATCCGTCTGACAAATGGGGTAAGTACACCACTAGAAATCCAGACCTCCGAAACAGCTGTAGAAGATGCCAAATTCAGTTTGCTACAATATGATTATCAGATAATATTGTCAAAGCTTGAGATTAGCAGATTATCGGGCGTGAAGTTATAAAAAGCAAAATTAAACATACCAGAAACCCATCCGAATATACTTTTCAGGTGGGTTTTCTTTTTGATGGGCATGTTAGATTAGAGTAAACCGAAATGCAAATAATTGTGTTGTGTTTATAATTATAGTATCAGGAAGACGATAAAAGTTAAAAGATTTATTCCTGCATATCTAAAAATTCGGCTAATTTTGGCAAAAAATCCCCTTCATCAAATCATGAATAATACTATCTTTA
>CBIHRH010000619.1:0-3734 GCA_966212365.1 uncultured Emticicia sp.
TTATGATTTTACGGGTCCTGCCCGTGATGGTTTTGCCATTGACTGGCCTATCCGTTATGCAGATATTGCCCCTTGGTATAGCTATGTTGAAAAATTTGCCGGAATCTCGGGTAATAAAGATGGTTTAGCCCAATTGCCTGATGGTGAGTTTTTACCTCCACATGAGCAATCGTGCGTTGAAAAGCACTTTACCAATGAAATGGCCAAGCATTATAAAGGTGCTCGTCCGATAATCATTGGCCGCTGTGCTCATTTAACAAAACCCCAACCTATCCATACACAGCAAGGTCGGGGACAATGCCAGAATCGCTCGCTTTGCCAGAGAGGTTGCCCTTATGGTGGGTATTTCAGCAGTAACTCTTCTACCCTACCCTGGGCTGCTAAGACCGGTAAATTGACCTTGAAACCTGACTCGGTTGTTCATTCTATCATCTTTGATGAGAAGAAAAACAAAGCAAGTGGTGTAAGAGTAATTGATGCGCATACCAAACAAATGACTGAATATTATGCAAGAGTCATTTTTGTAAATGCAGCAACTATTAATACCAATCTGATTTTATTGAACTCAATCTCTAGCCGTTTCCCGAATGGATTAGGAAATGATAATGGCTTATTAGGTAAATATATTGCTTTCCATAATTTCCGCACTACCATTTCAGCAGAATACGAAGGATTGCTTGATAGTAAAACAGAAGGTATTCGTCCTAACGGAAGTTATATTCCACGTTTCCGTAATTTAGCGAAACAAGAGACTGATTTCTTACGTGGTTATGCAGCCGGATTCAGCGGAAACCGTATGAATTATACTGACAACAATGGGATTGGAGAAGAATTGAAAACCAGTCTATTTGATAGAAAATATGGTAACTGGCGTGTAGGCTCACATATGATGGGTGAGACAATTCCAAAAGAAAGCAATTTTGTTACTTTAGATAAAGATCAGAAAGATGCCTGGGGTATCCCATTAATCAGAACATCGGTTGCTTATGATGACAACGATGAGAAAATGATTAAGGATTTCCATGAGCAAATGACTGAAATGCTGACTTTGTCTGGCTTCAAAAATATTCAGACACATGATAATCCCAAGAAAGCACCAGGCTTAGATATTCATGAAATGGGTGGTGTTCGTATGGGTAATGACCCTAAAACATCATTGCTTAATAAATGGAATGCGATGCACCATTGCAAAAATGTATTTGTAACTGATGGCGCCTGTATGACCTCAAACTCAACACAAAATCCATCGCTTACTTTCATGGCTATTACAGCAAGAGCTGCTGATTATGCAGTGAAAGAGTTTAAGAAAGGGAACTTGTAATTTCACCTCATCCCAACCCTTCTCCTGCAAGGAGAAGGGCTTAAAGTCTCCCTCCGCGCGGGGTGAGGTGAAATCTAAAATTAGTCTCCAAATTTTTCTAATCTCCAGAAACATAAAGAATATTCTACCTCTCCAATTCCTTAGAAATATCCTAATCAGTAATTAGTACCATTGATTCTATATTTGTTACCAGAGTTTCAAATAGCTGCGTTTTACCTTTGTATCATTAAACAAATATAATCATGAACAAAGTTGAAGCCGCTATAAAAATGAAATGTCCTCGTTGCCAGGAGGGAGATATATTCGAAACCAAAAATCCTTTTGTATTAGGTAAAATGACTGCGATGCACAAACATTGCCCGGAATGTCATCTAAAATATGAAAAAGAAGTAGGTTTTTTCTATGGCTCTATGTTTATTAGCTATGCGTTCAATGTTGCACTTTTTGCGATAGCTACAGTAACTTACTATCTTTACTTCGAAAACCTGATTGATTGGCGAATATATTTAGGAGGTTACTTATTACTAACAGTTATCTTATTTCCTGTATTTTTTCGTTTTTCACGGTCATTATGGTTGCAGTTTTTTAATGACTACAAACCTGAATATAAACACTCAGTTCATTAATATTAGTGTTTATGAGTCCAGCAAATCATATTCCGATAGTTGATATATGTAATCTGACAGATTTCAGAGATGATGATATTCTGGTGAGTCGATTTGCTGAATATCTAAAGGCGCATCATAATCTGCGGAAGGCTCATAGGCATACGTTTTATCATTTATTGCTATTTACCAAAGGAGGAGGAAGCCATACCATCGATTTTAGCAGTTTTCGGGTGCAGCCATATCAAATCTATTTTATGGTACCCGGACAGGTGCATAGCTGGGATTTTGAAGGAGAAGTTGATGGGTATGTAGTAAACTTCTCTACCTCCTTTTTTCAATCTTTTCTATTAAGACCTGACTACCTTGAAACTTTCTCCTTTTTCAATGGAATTGCAGATGATGGTGTTATTAATCTTCCAGAAGAATTACAAAGTAAGATTGTAAGAATTTTTGAAGAAATTATTCAACACTCCACTCAAAACAATACTTTTCGTTGGGATATTGTAAGAGTATTACTCCTACAGGCTTTTTTAGAAATTGATAAGCACACGCATACCAATAAGCCGTCTACTATACCTTTCTTTAATTACACCTTGCTCAAAAACTTTCAGAAACTGGTTGAGAAGCATTATATCAGTTTGAAAAGACCTATGGATTATGCAGAATTGTTATATATCACGCCTAATCATCTCAATGCCTTATGTAAAGAACATCTGGGCATTACGGCAGGTGAAGTAATCCGAAACAGAGTTTTACTGGAAGCCAAAAGAATGTTGGTAAACCAGAATCTCAGCATTTCTGAAATTTCTTACGATTTGAACTTTAGTGATAACTCTTATTTCACCAAGTTCTTCAAAAAATATGAGCATATCACTCCTGAGGATTTCCGCAAAAAGAGTATTTAAACAGATGGAAATCCATCCATTTTAATCACCTCGTGGCCTCTTCAACCTCCACTTATTCCAGAAAATTGTACTATTACCAGAAATTCTCTGATAAAATAAACTATTTTTGAAAATATTTGGTTCTTCTATTGCAGAACCAAAAAAACTATTTACCTTTGCATTGTTATTAAATGACAACAATGGACAGTATAAAATTAAGCGACAAACAATTAGCCCTAATCGAAAAACTCGGTCTGATTTTCGAAAACGGTCTACAACCTGCTTCAGCGAGAATAGCGGCTTTATTGTTAGTATCAGATAAATTAGAATTGACCTTTGATGAAATCCGTGAGCTATTAAATTTGAGCAAAAGCGCTACAAGCAATGCTTTGAATTTATTGCTTTCTATGGATAGAATCGAATATATTACGAAGCCAGGCGATAGAAAACGTTATTTTAAGAGTAACTTATCAGACTGGAAAGAAAACATGAAGACTAAATTCCTGGAATTTGATAAAGTACATAAAACTATGCGTGAAGTATTGGATCAAAGACCTCATTCAACCAAAGATTTCAACCAGGGTCTTGAAGAGTTTGTTAACTTCATGGAATTTATGCATAGAGAAATTCCGGTTCTATTTAAGAAATGGGAACTATCTAAAAAGTAGTTTTTTTTACATTAGTTGGTTCTTTTAATTCAGAACTAAAAAAATTAAATTAAATCTCAATATAGTACAAAATAATGAAAAAAGTAAAATCATTACCGATAGCAATACTTCTGATGATGGTATCGGTTATCACACAAGCACAAGAATCGAAACCTATCTTATTTAGCTTAAAAGAGAGTATCGCTTATAGTTTAAAAAACAATCCAAGCAGTACAATCTATAAAAATGAAGTATTGATTGCAAAGGAGAAAAA
>CBIHRH010000620.1:0-3726 GCA_966212365.1 uncultured Emticicia sp.
AACTTTAAATCTTCAGTGCTTTTGCATTTCAGGAAAATGACATATTCCTGATTTTCAATCATATCAATCTTAAAGATAGGATTGGAATCCTTAATGGTATTGAGATGATAGGGATAATGGTCACCCAGTTTCTTGGAATTAATGATGCGATTATTTTCTACTACAAATAAATCTACCTCATTGACCCTGCTATTGGCTATTTCCATGAGCCATTGCCTGTCGGCCAGATTCATCACGCGCATCATCAGCCAGACAGGTTTATTGGAATACCCAAAATTCGGAATATCATTTCCAGTAGGCTTAAAGCGACTCATAAAGCTATTATCCTCTAATGCAGGTCGTGTATACCGGTTATCTTCATCGATGAATGCTTGGCATTGATTACCTACAAAAATCTGGTTTTCTTCTTTGTTTAAAATGAAGTTGGGCGTAAGTATGCTTTTGGTAATATTGTCAGGATAAAAGCGGTTAACACCATTTACTCCACCAAAAAACAGTTCTCCATCAGGTGCCTGGAAAGAACTGTAACCATTAAATTCGTAGGCCTGTAAGCCATCATTCAGATTAAAAGCCGTAAACCGTTGCTGGCGGGTGTCAAAACGGGCAATTCCTCTGTTGGTACTTAACCAGAGACTATTATTTTTATCTATTTCTATGGCATAAATAAAATTATTAGGCAGACCATCTTCAGTTGTATAAATTTCTGTTTTCTTATCTTTGACAGAATACCTTACTAAACCCTTACTCGTACCAATCCACCAGGTTGACTGGTCTTTTGATAGCTGTATGCAAATCGGAATGCCATCCTGAACAATCTTTGTGATAGTAAAATTGCTGAAATTAACTTTTGTTTCCAGCTGCCAGAGCCCTTCGTTATAGATACCTACGAAGTATTTCCCCTCTCCTATCTTCCTGATTAATGAAATGCGCTTAGTCGGTAATAATACCTTTTTCTGAAACTGTTGGTTATGCTTATTGATAAAATAAATTCCGCCCTCCGTACCTAAAATCATCTCTTCCTTGTCTTCTTCTATGCATCTGATAAAGTTTGAGAGTACAGGATCTTTCCCGCTGGTATTATTCAGTTTTTGGATGCTATATCCTTTCATCAGAGCCAAGCCTTGTGAGGTACCTATCCATATCTTATCTGAAGAATCTTTTTTCAGATATCTGACTGTATTTGAAGGCAGAGGATTTTGCGCATCATCGTTATAAAAACTCTTTACGATACTTAAATCTCTATCATTCAATATCCAGAGGCCACTTTGTTGAGTGCCCATCATTATCTGCTGTTTTTCTTCATCTTTAATAATGAATCTAACAGAATAATTCAATAATTGCTTTGGAAAATCTTTAGGAAAGGGAATTCTGAAACTGCTTAAACTATTGGGTAGAATCTGAATTCGATCAATGCCATAAGGATCTGTATTTGCCCAGATAATCCCATCATAATCGACGTATACCTGGCTTATCTCATTGATATAGAGATTATTCTTATCCAGAAATCCTTCGTTTTTGATTTGAGTAAAACTCTGGTTGGCTATTGAGTACCTTAGCAGTCCATATTTTTCTGTGCCCAACCACAAATTACCTTTGCCATCAGTATCTAAATCAAATACTACGTGGATAGGTTTATCTTTTTCATATTCCCTGATTAGCTTTATATCGTTGTTGGCATAATCAAAGCGTACCAAACCTTCAGCAGTGGCAATCCATAAGATATTATTTACCGGAAGAATCTTGATAATTTCAAGGGGCGTTCCGGCTTTATTATGAGGATGATTGGAAAAGAAATACTCAATATTATCTTTTTTATGGGCTGTCGTATCTAATCTGATAATAGCATCAGAGCTATGAATCCACAGCTTGCCTTGCGCATCAAACTGAGTAGAATTAACTGTTCGAAAATAGCTTGTCTTAAAGGATTGGTTTGGCAATATGAGTTGTTTTCGACCTGTTTTGACATGCAATTTAACCAGACCTTCTACGGCCGACCAATACCAAACCATACCATTCATAGCTTTGATTGGAAAAACCTCGCTCTTGACGAGCCTACCTCGTTGGTCGGTTATAGTATATTTATTGAAATCATTGGAAACATAACTATAACGGTTCAAGGCGCTTTCGGTCCCTATCCACAAATCTCCGTTTTCGTCTTCAATTATTTTTTTGATTTCAATACCGTCAATACTATTACTTTTCTTTTGTGATGGTCTGAAAACCGTAAAAGACTCTCCATCCCATTTATTCAATCCGTCTTGTGTACCAAGCCACATCGTTCCTCTTGAATCTTTCAGCATTGCAAATACTGACCCTTGAGAAAGACCTTTTTCAGTACCATAGTGGTCTATTTTATAGTTTAGTTTCTGGGCATAAACCTGATTGAGCAGAAATAATCCTGATACAAGAAACCAATTGAGCAGTAAAGGCTTTTGGGTTGGCATAATAGGTAGCTAATTTTCGAGATTCAGGTTCATTAGCAAATAGTTGATGGAAATTACAAAAAAGTGTGTTTCTTACCAAATCAGGGCAATAAAAAGGCGCCCCCAGCCCCTAAAGGGGTGCTAAGACAGAAAATAAAAAAGGCTGATACTCATAAGTATCAGCCCTTAAAATATCTTTATAACTCTTAATCGAATAATATCAGATGATTATATAGAAAATACTAATCACTAAATCATTCAATCACTTACTCAGTTTTTTACTTAGCACCATTTTCTCCAGCCATTTTTTGTACTTGCTGGCGTTCATAGAAGTTAATAAAATCTTCTAGTTTGTCAACCGGGATACGCCGAGCTATAATCTTTTTGTCTTTATCTAAGATATAATTGGTAGGGGTAGAGTATACGTCAAAATTATTTCTGAAATAGTATCTACCTTTTGCATCCCACAAATTCAGCAATTCGCCGGTTTTGTATGTATTCACAAAATTGCTTATCTTTTTCTTATCGTACACAATACTCACATTATAGATAGTTACCTTTGCTTTATTGGCATGATAAAACTCCATCAGTTTCGGTGCTGAGTCTCTACAGTGTCCGCACTCAGGGTCATAAAAATGTACGAGCGTGTACTTGGTTTTACTTTGCATAGGTGTGTATTCTCTACCCAATGAATCAGTTACGATTAACTCAGGGAATACCTTGCCTGTCTGCAAAGGTTTCAGAATATCAACTCTTTCTTTGAATTTCGCCCTTTGGGTTGAATCTAACCAAGGAGCATTTTTCAGATAATAATTTTCGGCTAAGTGTACAAATACGCCATCCAATCCTACTATTTCGTTGTTTTCGTATTTATTGGTGATTTGCCACAATACAAATCTATAAACCTCCTGATTTGGTTTAGCCAATTTCAATACTTTGTCGGCATCTCTGTTGATCGAGTCCGTCACTTGATACACCAGATCTTTGAAATAACGCTCTACACGGCTATGCAAGAAAGGTGAGCGCAATAGGCGATCATCTGCAAAATCAATATTATCGAAGAAATGTCCTTTATAGTAATTGAACAAATAAGTAGAATCAGGGCGGCCATTGGCTTTTTTTGGTAATACTTTGGGCAATTCTGGCTCCATATTACCTTTTATCACTTTTGCTGCAAACGTACCCTCATTAGTTTTGGTGAAATCTTTCATGTAAGTTTCCACATCAGCCTGAATTTTTTCCATTTGCTTGCGGGTCGCCTCCTGTGAAGCCGGGTCGGTTTTCCCTTTAGCAGCATTAGAAA
>CBIHRH010000621.1:0-3726 GCA_966212365.1 uncultured Emticicia sp.
AGATACGAACTTCAAACCTAAAAAGCATTGGTCTACTAGATGGGAAACCAACTACTAAAGTGCCTGCTATTGCCTGGTTAAGTTATAATGTGCACGGTAATGAAGCCGTGAGTTCAGAAGCGGTGATGCAGGTTTTATATGAATTGGTTAACAAGAGTAATTCAACTACTCAGAATATCTTAAAAAATACGGTAGTTCTTTTAGATCCTTGTATTAATCCTGATGGGCGTGATAGATATGCACAATGGTATAACAGAGTATCAAATCAGGGTTTTAATGCAACTCCTTTTGCGGTAGAACATAATGAACCCTGGCCGGGTGGACGTTTCAACCACTATTTATTTGACCCGAATCGTGACTGGGCCTGGCAAACACAGGAGATTTCGCAGCAGCGCCTGAAAATCTATAATCAATGGATGCCTCACTTACATGCTGATTTTCATGAAATGGGTGTGAATACTCCTTATTATTTCCCACCGTCAGCACGTCCGTATCATGAAGACTTAACTTCCTGGCAAAGAGAATTCCAGCAAACGATTGGTGAATACAACAAAAAATACTTCGATAAAAACTACTGGCTTTATTTCTCGAAAGAAAATTACGATTTGCTTTATCCGAGTTATGGCGATACATATCCATCCTACAATGGAGCCATCGGTATGACTTACGAGCAAGGTGGTGGCGGACGAGCCGGTATTGCCATTGCTAAAGAAGATGGTGATACTTTGACTTTATCTTATCGTATCTCCCACCATTTTTCGGCTAGTATGGCTACTTTGGAGGCTATTTCCTCTAGAGCAGATAAGACTGTGGATGAATTTGTGAAGTTCTTCGAACGTAATAAGAATAATCCTGTAGGTACGTATAAATCATTTGTTTTGAAAAGCAAAGGAAACGAGGCGAAAATAAAAGCTTTGACTGGGTTATTAGATAAACTGCAAATCAACTATGGTTATGCCAGCAAAGAATCTTCAGCTTCAGGTTTTGGTTATCAGAGCCTGAAAGATGAGAGTTTTAAGGTAGAGACAAATGACCTGGTAATTAGCACTCATCAACCCAAAGGCACATTTGTTAAGATTTTATTTGAGCCTAAAACAGTTTTAGAAGACTCTTTGACTTATGATATTACAGCCTGGGGCTTGCCCTATGCTTATGGCTTAAAAGCATTTGCTACTAAAGAAAAACTTGCAGTTGGTAATCCGCAATCAAGCAATACAGTTCCTGCTTTGACTGTTGAGGGAAGACCTTATGCCTACGTGGCTTCTTATAGTTCGTTTGAAGATGTGAAATTCTTATCTCAGATTTTAGCGAAAGGTATTAAAGTACGTTTCAATGAGAATCCGTTTGAAATGGGAGGCAGAAAATTTGAAGTGGGTTCAATTATTATTACCCGAACGAATAATCTAAGATTGGGTGATGAATTTGACAAAATTATCCAGTCAACCGCAAAGAATCTGAATATCAATTTATTGGCTACCAATTCAGGAATGGTTAGCACAGGTAATGACTTTGGCTCTGGTTCAGTCAATGTCTTAAAGAATCCTCGTGTAGCGGTTATTTCTGGTGATGGTGTCTCTCCTACCGCCTTTGGTGAAGTATGGCATTTCTTTGAGCAACAAATTAATTATCCGATTACAGTTATTGAAGGCTCTACGTTCAGTCGCGTGCCGCTTGACCAATTAGATGTATTGATTTTAGCTGATGGAAGTTATGACAGAATTTTTGGCAATGGTGATGTCCTGAAAAAATGGATTCAGGGAGGAGGAAAAGTAATTGCGATGGAAGGTGCTACGGGCTATTTTGCTGATAAGGATGGCTTTGGTTTGAAACGTAAAAAAGACAGTTCAGATAAGGATAAACCTGAATTAAAAACCTATGGTACCAGAGAACGTGAGAGTATTTCAGAGCAGGTAGTCGGAGCCATTTATAAAGTAGATATTGATAAAACCCACCCGTTGGGTTATGGTACTGATGGGCTTTATTATTTACTGGCTCGCGACCCTTACAATTTTGAATACATAAAAGACGGTTGGAACGTGGGTTATCTGAAAGACAATAGTTATATAACCGGATTTGTTGGTCAAAAAGCTAAAGATAAGATGAAGAACACCTTAGTTTTTGGCGTGCAGGATTTGGGCAGAGGGAAAATTGTGTATCTGGCTGACGATCCTATTTTCAGAGGTTTCTGGTATAGTGGTAAGTTGATTTTTGGCAATGCAGTATTTTTGGTGTATTAACATAACCTAATTTCTTATTCGATCTAACCATGCATTCAACCCGACGTTCATTTCTTAAAAATGCGGCCTTAGGCAGCGCTGCTGTTTGCGCACCTGCTTTTGCCCAGGCACAACCTGTTGCTCCTGCTGTGGCAGCAGGCAAAATTAAACTAAGTGTATCCAGCTATTCTTACTGGCACTTTAAGGGAGAGAAATTCCCTATAGAGAAAGTAATAGATGAAGCTGCTAAATTAGGCTTAGAAGGTATCGATGTGCTGCACCGCCAGATGGCAGGAGAAGACAACGCGTATTTGCAGAAGCTGAAAAAACATGCTTTTGTGAATGGTATTGCTATGACTTGTCTTTCTATCCACCAGGGTTTTGTTAACCCTGATAAAACAGAGTTAAAAAAACACATTGATCATACAAACCATTGTATTGAATTAGCCTACAAAATGGGCATTCCATGCATGCGCTTGAATACCGGTCGTTGGGGTACTATCAAATCATTTGATGATTTTATGGCTAAACGCGGTATCGAGCCTGCTATTGCTGGATATACTGAAGATGAAGCTTTTAAATGGTGTATCGATAGTATTCAGCAATGCTTGAAAAAAGCTGAGGAATGTGGTGTATTATTAGCCCTTGAAAACCACTGGGGCCTTGGCTCAACACCGGAAGGTATGCTTCGCATCAAAAATGCGATAGATTCTCCGTGGCTAGGCTTATTGATGGATACAGGTAATTTCCTTGAAAATCCGTACGATAAATTAGAGAAGATTGCTCCGCAAACCAATTTTGTACAAGCCAAAACCTATTATGGTGGTGGTGTGTGGTATTCACTTGATTTGGATTACAAACGTATTGCGGATATTCTGAAAAAAGTAAATTACCAGGGATATGTTTCAATCGAATTTGAAGGCAATGAAGACCCAAATACAGGAGTAAAGAAAAGTGTAGACTTATTAAGAAGCGTCTTATACTAATCCGTTTATCTATATTGAGCGTTCGCACGAGAAATTTTGCGAACGCTTATTTTTTTGCCTGAATGGCCAGTTTGTGTCGTTTTCTGCGTCGTCGCCAAAGTAAAAAACCTGTAATAGATAGAAAGCCTGGTGTAAGGCCAATAATGATATAAACTATTTTGATAGGTATGCCTCCATAACTTCCAATATGCAGTGAGTAAAAAGTAGATTCTACCTTATTCCAAAGGGTTTCATCAGCAATGCGATTGATGCTTAACAATTCACCAGTTTGAGGATTAAATTGAATAGAATTGCTGCCTGCCCAGATAGCGGCTTCACCTTTAATTGCTCCTCTTACAAAAAACTTCTTATTGTGTTGTGTTGTGTTGGTAAGTAGACATATTGCGGAATTAAATCAGGCATTTGAATAAATGCTTGCTGATATAAAGAATCTAACGAGTACTTTGCTAACATATTTGGTTTCGTAGGTATCATTTCATTGGCCCATACTTTCGGCTCAAAAGCGAATAAATTCAGCCAGAATC
>CBIHRH010000622.1:0-3724 GCA_966212365.1 uncultured Emticicia sp.
ATCTCATAAACTTTTGAATTGATTTTATCATATTCATCCATTAGAACAGTAGTCTTTGTAAATTCTATTCTACTAGCGATATTCGTTCGATTGCCTTGCAACTTTACTATAATTTGAGAATAAGTATTCGAAGTAATCAAAAGATGCAAAAAAACATATATCAATGATCTTTTCATGATTAGAAATTTATAGTTAGGTAGTAGCGTAATTAAAAATTGGACACAAAAATAAGTTAACTACTTAACTTTGTGTATTATGACAAAACATTGGAAGAAATGGACTCCAGAGCAGAAACTGGAGATTCTGGATTACAAAAAGACACATGGACTTACGAAGGCTTCACGAGAGTATGAAGTAAGTACGGTAAGCATTCTTAATTGGGAGAAGGTCTATTCAGAACAAGGACCAGAAGGCTTTAAAAAGGGTGCCAAGACCTCACTTGAGAGAGAACTTCAGCAACTTCGTAGGGAGAATCGGGAGTTAAAAGCTATAGTTGCTGAAAAAGATTTAGCTATTCGGGTAAAGGATTCTTTATTAAAAAAAAGCCAGCAACGAAAATAGAGAAGCTGATGGTAGTGGAAGATTTTCAGGAAGAAGGCTTCCCATTAAGTTGTCTGTTAAAGCTAGTGGGCTTGGCGCGTAGTACTTATTACTATATTTCTAAGGGAATCAAACCAGGTAAAAGATCAAGTACTTTTGTTTCCAATTCTAATGGAACCAGACATCCTCTGCTAACAATAAAGCAGGAGATTGAAACACTACTTTCAGGAGAGTTTGTGGATTACGGATATTATAAAACTTATATCTATCTTACTCAGGACTTAGGCTATAAAATTGGTTCTTGTAGCGTTTATAAGCTAATGAAAGCCAATAGTCTATTAAAGTATCAACGAGCAGGAAGAATCAGAGGCAAACGAAATTGGGTAAAAGACTTAGTGCCTAATCCCGGTAGAAATTATGCAAAAAACAGCATAACAAGAGTTAAACAAAAAGAGTGTAAGAAGCTGATTATTAGCAACTTATACTTTTTTTGTTTTTTATCCTTGCATTTACCTAAATCATCCAAGATTCTCTTGTAGCTGTTACAATTTTTCACGCCGAAACATGAAAACGGCTCAAAGCTAAATTAAAACAACTCACCTCCTGTTTTTATACCATTCGCTTGTAGATTTTAACTATTCATTCCTCAAAGTTTTGCAGTTCATTTAGTTTTTTTATAATTTGTTATAAAAAACGGTCTACGAAAATGAATGCCATCATTATTGAAGATGAAAAGATTGTTGCGCGGGAATTGTGTATAAAAATTGCGAAATCAAATCCCGAGGTAAAAATTTTAGAAATATTGCCAAGTGTCAAAACTGCTGTGAACTGGTTTACCGAAAATGCTGAGCCTGATGTGGTTTTTGCTGATATTCAATTGGCTGATGGGGTTAGTTTTGAAATTTTCGAAAGATTTAAACTCAGTTGTCCGATTATTTTTATCACTTCTTATAATGAGTTTGCCATTCGCGCTTTCAAGGTCAACGGCATTGATTATTTATTGAAACCAGTGGAGCCGGTTGATTTACAAAATGCCATCGAAAAGGCAAAAAGCATCAATCAGAAACAGACAAAAAAAACCCTCGACATGAATAAGTTGATGGAAATGTTACAAACTGGAAATGTGCCTAAACCCGCCTATAAAGAACATTTTTTGTGTAACCACCGCAATGCCTGGATATTGGTAAAAACCAAAGATATTGCCTATTTCTGCTACGAGATGGTGGTTCATATTGTTACAAAAAACAATGAGAAGTTCAGTCTGGACAATACAATGGAAGAAATTGAGGCCACCCTTGACCCCGATCTTTTTTACAGAGTCAACCGGCAATATATTGTTAATATAGACATCATTCAGAAGGTATGGGGCCTGGAAAACTTAAAATTAATGGTAAAACTGAAAGAGCCTCATCAGGCAACTGAAATTGACATCAGTCGCCAGAAAGCGCCTCTTTTTAAGAAATGGCTGGAAAAATAACTCACGTATACAGACTCATGTATATGCACTGAAATATGAATAATGCAACCTCTACTATTAATAGAAGATTCTACTCTATCCTTATTTTACTGCTTTTTATAGGCTTCATTCCGGCTTTTGCTCAACGGCTACCCTATACTTTTAATCAGATCAGAATTGCAGATAATAGTCTGGAAAACAGGGTTTATTGTATGCTTAAAGACCAAAGCGGCTATCTATGGCTTGGCACTGCCAGCGGGCTTAAACGTTATGATTCTGAATTGACCATTACACTTAAGCGTCAGAAAAATGACCCTCATTCGTTGGTAGATAATAATGTACTTGCTTTATGCGAAGATAGGAAGGGGAGAATCTGGGTAGGTACAAGTGAGGGTATTTGTTATTTTGATAAACAAAAAAACGCTTTTGTAACAATAAAGGAATTAAACAAGCCAGATTATGTATGCTTCAATATTATCTGCGATTCGGGCGGAGATATCTGGTTTACAATACGCGACCGCGGCCTCTTTAAATTTGATACACGTACTAATCAGCTGCAAAATTTCAGACATAATGAGATAAACCCCCAAACAATAAGTTCAAACAGAATCATTCAAAACGGGCTGATTGAAGCACCTGATAAAAAAGGGCTCTGGATTATCTGTAACAATGATTTTGGTTTAAATTATTTTGATTTTTCAAGTCAGAAAATATTTAACCGTGGTTATAATCCTACCAGAATTCCGGTTTTTGCAGTTCAGACCCCCTCCGCATTAACTATCAATCAAAACAAACTCGTATTTGTTGATAACACTATGCACCAGATTGTGTGGTATGATATACCTGAAAAAAAAATAGAAAAAAGCTTTAAACTGGAGGGCGAATGGTCGACATTTTTTGAAGTTTCAAAACTATTTTTTGATGTCAATCAGAACCTATGGTTAAGCGCGTTCGAAAACAGAATGGCTTATATTGATATGGCAAAAAAACAGATCAGAGGAATTAAATATGAAAAGGGGAACAACAACTCCTTTACAGCCAATCAGTTTTTCGATGTTCTGCAGGAAAAAAACGGTACAATCTGGTTTGGAACCTTAAATGGTATTTCAACAGTAAATGGGTTATCGGCACTTTATCCGAATAAAAAAATATTCGACGTTTTTGACTTCTCTAATGCTTTTTTCAAAAATGATGAAAAAAATGGTTTGATGACTTTAGTTGAAGAACCAAGTGACAGCTCATGGTGGTTGGGTACCAGCGATAATCGTCTGATTAAGTATCAACCTGAAACAAATCAGGCTGTTACTTATCAGGTGCCAACCAATAAAAAATTTTTAAGGGGTTATGATATACCGGTTGCGCTTAATGATTATCAGCAAAAATTAATCATAGTTAAGCAATTTGAAATTTATCTTTTCGATAAAAAGACGAAGAAATTTGAGAAAATAAAAAACGATCCATTAATTTCTTATGGGGTAAGCTACTCTATTTCGCATACACATCTTTTGGGAGATTCGTTATGGGTTTTTATGACAGGAAAAAGGCTTTATAAAACGCTCAATTATCACCTGAAAACTAAAACCTGGAAAATGTATCCGATAATCTTTAGCAAAGGAGCTGAATTGAAGGATACAACTAAATATTTTGCCCCTAATTTTTCTTTATATAGCCGGAGTGGCGAATTCTGGTTGGCGATTCACTCGGGTGGGCTAGCTAAATTTTCAAAAG
>CBIHRH010000623.1:0-3717 GCA_966212365.1 uncultured Emticicia sp.
AATTAACCAATGATTACTTCAAAGTAGTAATCCATTTAGCAATTTTTTGTGCTTCTTCTTTTGGCACTTGTGACATTGGAGCCATTGGAGGATAACCTTCCCAGTTAGTTGGAACCGGTTTATAAATCAACTCAACTATTTGTTCTGGCTTATATTTTTTCTTCTTCATCACCTCCTTGTAAGCAGGTCCTACTAAACGAGTGTCTACTTTATGGCAAGCCAGGCAAGTATTTTTTTGTAATAACTTTTCTACGTCAGGAGGGATTTTGGTTTGGGCCTTCGATACCGAAGCTATGCCAAGTACAACGGCAACGGTCAAGAATGTTTTTTTCATTGTTTACTTATAAAGATTAAAAATAATACTTAAGTCGAGCAGGAAAATCTTCCGCTAAATACGTAAACAAAACGTTAGAATGAAAATATTTGTTAAATTTTTAATATATTATTTTGTTAATGAAAAGTTAAATGGGTTTTAGTACTGACAGAAAGCGTTTTTCTGAAACATTGCCGATGTTTGTTTGCTTGAAAGTTTAATAATTTTCTTTTACTTTCGTTTAATTACAAGTGAATAAATGTTATTCCAAAAGTATTTAAATTGTATGAACGTATTAACTACCCTAAAAACTAAAAAAACATCGCTGTTTCATCAAAAAAAACTGGCTGGTTTTGGGGTTATCTTCTTGCTGTTTTTTAATTCTTTTAATACATCTGCCCAATTGATACAATGGGCAAATAAAGTTATCGGTTTCTCTTCTGAACGCACTGATCCTACTAATCAGGGACTTGAATACAGAGCGGTACAGGTTTTAGGAAGCCCAAGTAAATTACCTCAAACCGGTGATACCAAAGCCGCCTGGTCTCCAGCTGGTGCAGATACCAATGGTGATGAGTGGATAAAAGTAGGCTTTGAAAAGCCCATGAAAATCAAGCAGGTATCTATTGGCGAAAATCATAATCCGGGAGCTATTATCAGGGTATTTGCTTATGATTCTACGGATACCGAACACCTGATAAATGACAATGCAGAAGAAATACCCAAAATGCCAGGCCGCATGTGGAACATTGTTATTCCGCAAACACCTTATTCAGTATATGCTATTAAGATAGTTCTTTCACCTTCGAGAGTGCCCGGGTATAATCAGATTGATGCCATTGGTATATCCGAACTGGCTACACCTTATGAAGCCAGAATTAATTTAGCCAAAAATATGCCTAAAGAAATTATTAAAGAGAATTTAGGCAAGGGGGTTAATTCCAAAGGGCCTGAGGTTGCTCCAATTATCACGCCTGATGGTAAAACCTTGTTTATTACAAGGCAAGACCACGACGCGAATATAGGCAAACAAAAAAGACAGGATGTCTGGATTTCAAAAATGCAATCGGATGGCACCTGGGGTGAAGCAGAAAATGTGCAAGCTCCGATTAATACTGAAGAACATAATGCAGTAAGTACAATTTCGGCTGATGGTAAAACTGTTTTCTTATTAAATACCTATCTACCAGACGGCTCTCACCGACAGGGTCTTTCGAAATCTAAAAAGACTCGCACAGGCTGGGAGTTTCCGAAAGAAGTCAAAATCACCGACTTCTACAACAAAGCTAAATCTTTTGAATTTTCATTGGCTCCTAATAATAAGGTACTGATTATTGCCTGTGAGCGCAACGATACTCATGGTGGTAAAGACTTATATGTATCATTTCTGAATGACGCAGGGATTTGGTCAAAACCCTTAAATATGGGCAATAGCATCAATACAGTTGAAGATGAAGTAGGGCCATTCGTAGCTGCCGATTCAAAAACTATCTATTTTTCATCAGCAGGATTTCCGGGATACGGGGAGAATGACATTTTTCTCAGTCGCCGTTTAGATAGTACCTGGACAAAATGGAGTGAACCTGAAAACTTAGGGTCATTGATTAATACAGCTAAATGGGATGGCTATTTTACTATTCCAGCATCGGGTGAGTATGCCTATCTGAGTTCAAAAGAGAGATCAATTGGTGCAGAAGATATTTTCAGAATCAAACTTTTCCCATCCATTAAGCCTGACCCCGTAGCTATTATTTCAGGAACGGTTATTAATGCTATCGACAAAAAACCGATTGCTGCAGATGTGGTATTAGAAGCTCTGAATGACACAACCAATAAAGATAAGAAGGATAAAATTGTATCAGAGTTTGACCCAGAGACAGGTGAATACAAATTTGTTGTACCTTTGAAGAAAAATTACAGTTTGAGTGCCTCTAAAAAAGGTTTCATAGCTGTAAGCGACAATATTGATTTAATTAAAGACACTCGTTTCAGAGAAATCAGGCGAAATATTAACCTGATCCCTGTGAGAGAAGGGCAAACCATTGTATTGAATAACCTCTTCTTTAACCAGAGTAAATATGATATTCTGCCACCTTCTTACCCGGAGTTGAACAGAATCATTGAACTGATGAAAGAATACCCAACAATGGAGGTAATGATTGAGGGGCATACCGACGGTGCTGACGATAATCTGATGCTGAATGTAAAGCTCTCTCAGGACAGAGCCAATGAGGTTAAGAAATATCTGGTTGAAAAGGGAGGCATTGATGGCAATCATATACAGACCAAAGGCTGGGGGCCATCCAGACCGATTGCCAGTAACGCTACCGAAGAAACGAGAAAGAAAAATCGTAGAGTCGAATTTTCGATTTTGAAATTGTAATCAATGCTACCAAAAAATTCCCGCAAAGCACTTGTGCTTTGTCTGTTACTGATTCCGCTTACGCTTTTTGGATATATTTTTCAGAAATATGCTATTAATATCCCCCATTGGGATGATTTAGCTGTCAGAAACTCATTGGCTGATTTTCTGACAGAGGATTCTTTCTTCAATAAAATCAGGATACTTTTTGCCCAGCACAATGAGCACCGCATTCTTCTCACTAGGCTATTTGCTCTTTTAGTATACACTATAAAAGGTACTTTAGATTTAAAAATGCTTATGTTTTTAGGTAATTTAAGTCTGGCAGGTATCTTATTTATTTTCTATCGGTTCAGTCGTCGCAATAATTCAGAGTTATTGGCTTTAGTGCCTCTAGCTTATCTGATCTTCAATACCGGTCTGTATGAAAATGTTTTCTGGGGAATGGCTTCGGTACAGAATTTCTTGGTAATTTTCTTAGCTTTCGCCTCTCTGTATTTTCTGATATTTTCTTTTGGCAAACCTACCACAACTTACTTCTATCTTGCTATTGCTACTGGTTTCTTAGGTGTTTTTACAAGCAGTAACGGAATTTTAATTCCATTCATAGGAATGGCAGTGTTATTGTTTCAGAAACGCTACCGTGAACTTACCATCTGGGGAATAGCATCAGCTCTATTATTATTCTTATATTTTTTTCAATATCATTCATCACCTGATAATACTGCTAAAGTCGATTTTGCGTCTCCAGCTCTTCTGTTAAAGGGGATACTAGCCGTAATTGGGAATGCTATTGATGTTTCGTTTATAGCGCCGGATAAACATCTCGACCTATCAATGGCTACAGGTGTTATTCTACTCATCATCATTGCCTTATTCAGCTTTCAGGTATTATTCAGAAAATATAATATTACTCAACGCAACAAAGATTTATTCCTGCTCAGTTGTCTGGTGTTTTTAGGAATCACTTGTATAGGCATTGCCATTGGTCGCCTTTCGTATGGTATTGAAGTTTTGCTTACCAGCAAATACAAAATCAATT
>CBIHRH010000624.1:0-3709 GCA_966212365.1 uncultured Emticicia sp.
TTTAGGGCGGCCCGCGTAGGGTGTGGGGTCAAAGCCATACCAAAGAATATTTGGTATAAAAAACATTTGAGAAAGCATCTTTTTATTAAATACTACCACTTAATAAATCTGGCAGTATTTTTGGTTTAGTCTAAGAAATTGCGTTAATTACCATTTTTAAACACTAAACCTTTCGTTTTTGCATGGCTAAATTTATTAAACTCGTCGCTGTACTGTTTATAGTACACTCTACCTCTATCTTCGCTCAAAAAGATAAAGAAACTGAAGTAGCGGTTGACTCCTCTTTCTTGAAAATTGTAAACATAATGAAATCCCTCAAATATGAGCCTGCTGGTAAGGTAATTGATTTGGGAGGAATGGGAAAAATGACTGTCCCGAAAGGCTTTAAATATTTGACTGGCGCTCAAAGCAAGCAGGTATTAGAAGATATATGGGGTAATCCTCCATCTGAAGCACCACTGGGCATGCTGTTTCAGGAGAATAGCTCACCTTTAGATAGCGCAAGCAGTTGGGCTTTTGTGATTCAGTATGACCCTATCGGTTATGTAAAAGATGAAGATGCAGACGATGTAAATTATACAGAATTGCTCGAACAAATGCAGAAAGAAACCGAAGAAGAAAATGAAGAACGTAAAAAATCAGGCTACACAACTGTAAGTCTGGTAGGTTGGGCTTCTCCCCCATTCTATGATAAAACCCGTAAAACCTTACATTGGGCCAAAAACCTGAAGTTCAATGGTTCACCTAATAATACCTTAAATTATGATGTAAGAATCTTAGGCAGAAAGGGAATTTTCTCTTTAAATGCCGTAGGAAGTATGGCTGAGTTGCCACAAATCAAGCCAACGATCAACAATGTAATCGCCTCTGTATCATTTGCAGAGGGTAATCGTTATCAGGATTATGATTCTAATCTTGACGAGGTAGCTGCTGTAGGTATTGGTGGGCTCGTGGCAGGTAAAGTACTCGCTAAAGTAGGTTTCTTTGCTTTGTTAGCCAAATTCTGGAAAGTGATCATAGGTGCTTTGATTATAGGTGGTGGTGCTATCAGAAAATTCTTTACCGGAAAAAAAGAAAAAAGTACTACACAAGATACAACGCCTGATGAGCCAGAAAGTCCTGCGATGACGGCCGAATAATATACGCTTAATCAAACAATAACATTACAAGAAAAGTACACTCATTCTAATATAGGATTCTTTCTACAAGGCCTTATATTATAAAGAGTGTACTTTTATCATTTTTTGCTATCAATCCTTGTTGTTGTATCTTTATAACTTTACTCAATAGTCAGAAACCTCTCCAATCTGATTCATCACATTTTTAGCAAGATTCATCCCATTTTTTCATTCTGCTTTTATTTGTCTGATATTTTTGAAGGAAGACCGAAATTTTCAAACCTTTTATTATCAAAATTATGATTAGCAGCTACATCAAAACATCTAAACGTAACTTGTTGCGCAATAAAATGTTCTCATTTATTAATATTGTTGGTCTTGCCATCAGTATGTCTGTTGGACTATTGCTGATTGCCTTTGTACTTGATATTCGGTCTTATGACAGATTCAACAAAAATGGTGACAGGATTTATCGTATTACCAATGTACTGACCGAAAATAGTAAACAAAGCGGCAAGTTTGCGACTACCTCAATAAAGACAGGGAAGCTTATCAGACAGAAAGTGACTGGTGTACAAGAGGTGTCCATTTTGCGCAATGACTTTTCGCAGGATGCAAAGGTTGGTACCAACGTTCTTCCTGTAAAAGGCATGTGGGCCGATCCATCAGTTTTCAGAATTTTTACATTTCCAATGGTGGAAGGTAACCCTGAAACAGCCTTGAAAAACCCATACTCAATTGTTCTTACCCAGACTACAGCCAGGAAACTATTTGGCAACGAAAATGTAGTAGGCAAGGCAATCAGATTTGATGAACAAGATTATGAGGTGACCGGTGTAATGAAAGATGTTCCTTTCTTTTCCCATATTAATTTTGAAGCTCTTGTATCTCTTTCGACAGCTGAACAGCTTAATAAAAACGATTATAACTTTGAGAAGTGGACAAATATGTCTTCAAACTTTGTATACCTGCTATTGCCAGAAAACGCAAATATAGCATCCATTCAATCTCAGCTTAGAACTATTTCAAACGAAGAAAACCTCGCCGAAGAGAATACTAAAATTCAACTTGAGCTTCTCCCTTTATATAATATTGTGGTTGGAGAGAATTTCCGTGCCTCAGAGGGAGGGCCGGGTTCTGTAGGGCCTCACATGTCTCCCACTGTTCTTTGGATTCTTGGAGGGCTCACCTTGGTTGTGATTTTATCTGCCTGTTTCAATTATACCAACCTTTCGATAGCACGCGCCATGCGCCGCTTTAAAGAAGTAGGTATTCGAAAAGCTATTGGTGCTCAGAAGAGTCAGGTATGGCAGCAGTTTCTTGTGGAATCTATCATGATTTCACTTGCAGCACTTTTTCTATCATTCTTTATATTCCTCATATTACGTCCGCAATTGATAAATCTGGCACCGGAGATGCAAAGGACAGTGAAACTCGGACTTACTTTACCTATGGTAATTGCCTTTATAATCTTTTCTGTGGCGGTAGGTATTATTGCCGGTTTCATGCCTGCGCTGTTCTTTTCTAAAGTAAATGCCATCAATGCGCTCAGAAATGAATCTTCAGTAAAAGGATTTAAACACTTAACATTCAGACGTGCCCTGGTAGTTGTTCAGTACACCCTTACCCTGATTTTTATAACAACCACTGCTATCGGTTATGTACAGTATAAAAACATATTAGCATTCGACCTAGGGTTCAATACAGAAAACATCCTTAACATAGATATGCAAGGCAATACGCCCGATGCATTTGTTAAGGAGTTAGGAGAGATGCCGGAAGTAATGTCGGTGTCAAAATCGCTGATTATTACAAGTGTCGGAAATGCCTGGGGTGGATTTATGAAATATAAAGATTCGCGCGACTCTGCGTTGGTAATGACTAATAACGTCGACGAAAACTATCTGGCCCTGCATGAATACAAGCTCATTGCAGGAGGGGGTTTTATAAATCGCCCAACTACTGCCGATGCCGTAAGAGAAATAATTGTTAACGAGCAGTTATTAAAGCGGTTCAATATCAGTAACAGAGATCCGGAAAAAGCAATTGGTGAAGAAATCACATTCAATAGTTTCAATATGCACAATCGCAAAATGACCATTGTAGGTGTAATGAAAGACTTTCATTATGGCAAGGTTGATAACCTTATCGAGCCAGTAGCCTTCATGTCATGGGTGCCTGGCAACAGAGCAGTCATTAATGCCAAAATACAAAGTATCGACTTGCCAGCAACGATGGCTAAAATCGAATCGGCCTGGAAGAAGATTGACAGGGTTCATCCACTTGATGCCAAATTCTATGAGCAGGAAATAGAAGATGCTTATAGTGAATTCTCCACCATGATTAAGATTATAGGCTTCCTCTCGATTCTCGCTATATCAATCGCGTCGATGGGATTACTCGGAATGGTAGCCTTCACTACGGAAACCAGATTGAAGGAAATAGGTATCCGAAAAGTAATGGGTGCAAACTCTGGTAGCCTTGTCTATTTATTGAGTCGTGGTTTTCTTATAATGCTATCGGTGTCAGCATTAATCGCCTTGCCCGTCACTTATATTTTCTTTGAAAATTTTGTGCTTAAGAATTTTCCG
>CBIHRH010000625.1:0-3706 GCA_966212365.1 uncultured Emticicia sp.
GTATCACATACCTGTGCAAATTACCGAGTTATTTGCAGGCTTGCTCGTAGTTTTAGTGATTGCGTTTATTATGATTGGATCGCAGACGATGAAGGCGGCCAGGACTAACCCTGTGAAAGTTCTGAAGAGTGAATAATGGTTAATCTAATAATTGCGGTTTAAGTAAATAATAATGACATAAACCACCTGTTTTCAGGAATCTGATTCAATCCTGATAACAGATGGTTTATTTATAATAACTCATTGTTAAACTCCGGCAATCTCACTTTCTATTTCTTAATAAACTACTAATAAAAGATGAAATATTATAAATAATTAAAAAAATGTTAGGCTAAATGCTATCTTCGCGAATATTACTTTAACCATCTTGATACAATGACCGAATTCGTATTAACCATTGAGTGGAAAGGATTTGAGAGGGATAAGTATGTACACACAGTTTTAGAGGATAACATTCTGCCGCCCTATATCAAACAATGCCGTTGGTTTGCTGGGAAAGCCCGAAAGATTAAGCAATTGAAGGTAAGGCATGTAGTACACTTTGAAGAATTTATCTTCATGGTTTTTGAAGCCAGATATGAAGAAGGTGATAGTGAATTATATCTTCTGCCTCTATCTTTTATAGAAGAAAATACGCAGAACATTCCGGCGAAAGGTATTCTGAGCAAGGCTTCTATGGATGATAAAATGGGGCACCTGGTAGATGCTATTTATGATATTAATTTCCGTAGTGCACTCTACAAAGGGGTTTTTAATCAATCCCAAATCACACAATATAATCAGGATTTATTAGTCTTTTCTAAGGGGAAAGCTTTTGTAGAAGAATCAGATGAAATAGATTCTGATTTGCCAGATATTGACTCTTCCAATTCGGCCATGATTTTTGGCGGAAAATACTTTCTGAAGTTGTATCGGAAAATCTTTTCGGAGACCAATCCGGAGGTTGAAATGGTTGAGTTCATCACACAATATTCTGAATTCAGAAATATCCCTCTTTTTGCCGGAAGCATTACCTGGAATCGTCTGTCGGATGCCGCCGTTACTTTCGGAGTGATGGTTCAGGTAGTAGAGAATATCAAAGACGACTGGAGCATGACAGGTGATTACCTGAACGACTTCCTGGAAGCTTTTGTAGAAGGAAATTTCCAGATTAAAGAATCAGTTTTTGATAAAGTTACACAACTGGCTCACCGCACCGCTCAAATGCACCTGGCATTATTTGCCTTACGTGGAGCAGATAGTTTTAATGCTGAGCCATTTGATCGTCCTTATAGAAGATATTTACACGAAAAATTTGAAACTTTATTAGAGCGCCGCTACGCGCTTCTGACTGATAATTATCTGAAATTAGATGAACAGGCTCAGAATCTGGCATGGACATTTATGGAAGCCAAAGACCTGATTCTTGATTTTGTTGACCAGGTGCTTACTCGTCCACTTTCATCCTTCCGAACACGTATTCATGGTGATTTCCATTTAGGGCAGATTCTGGCTACCAATGATGATTTAGTAATTATTGATTTTGAAGGAGAACCTGAAAGTAGTATTACTGAGCGTAAAATCAAACATTCACCCTTGAAAGATGTTGCAGGTATGATTCGCTCGTATCATTACGCGGTTTCGGCCAAACTCTTTAATTCGGCAGAAACCAGCACACGCGAGACAGTTGTATTGCAGCGTGCTGCTGACCGTTGGTATAAATTGATAAAGGATACTTATCTGGAAGAATATTTGTCGATGTTTGGGTCGCCTCACCCCCTATTCAAAGACCCAAATGAAGTAAACTACCTGCTATTATTCCATCTATTGGAAAAAGCTGTTTATGAATTAGGTTATGAAGTTAATTATAGACCGTCGTGGGTGAAAATTCCACTAAAAGGAATTGTAGAGGTGATTAATGAAATAGAAAAACTAAGACGTTGATATGAAAGCGTATTTTCAGAAACTTTTTGAGCACGAGCACTGGGCTAATGTCAAGGTTTTAGAGACATTTCTGGAGGCGATACAAGCCTCTGACAGAACACATGAAATCATCTCTCATATGGCAGCAGCCCAAACTATCTGGATTGAGAGGATGAATGGCACGCCGTCAGATACTAAGGTTTGGTCAATCTATGAGAAAGAAGCTATGAAAGGATTGTTTGATGCAAATCATCAATCATTACAGCAAATCATAGACAGAGAAGATTTCGATCGTGTAGTTAGATATTCCAATTCAAGAGGTGAGCAACATAGTAGTATATTGAGTGATATACTCACACACATGGCACTGCACGCTTCCTATCATAGAGGTCAAATCGTTTTATTAATCAAAGGCCAGGTAGAGAAACTTCCGGCCACTGACTATATTTTTTATTACCGTTAAATCGGCGCTTTTCATCAACATTCTAATGAATCATATTCCAACATTTGACGACATCAGAGATACTCACGAGAGAATCAGAATTTATATTAATAAAACTCCTGTATTAACCTCTGACGCCATTAATGAGCTGGCAGGTTGCCATGTATTCTTTAAATGCGAGAATCTGCAAAAAATCGGCGCTTTCAAGGCTCGTGGCGGAATGAATGCAGTATTGTCATTGAGTAAAGAAGAACAGCAAAAAGGAATTACTACGCATTCATCAGGAAATCATGCGCAGGCTATTGCATTGGCGGCTAAAGCTATAGGTACGAAGGCTTATATCGTAATGCCCAGCAATGCCCCTGAAATCAAGAAAAACGGAGTAAAGTATCTGGGTGGAGGAATCATTGAATGTGAACCAACCCTGGAAGCCAGAGAAACAACCGTACAAAAGGTAATTGATGAAAAAGGGGCAACTTTTATTCACCCTTTCAATAATTATGATGTAATAGCCGGACAAGCTACTGCTGCTATAGAATTGATTGAACAAGCAGGAGACCTGAATGTAGTAATGGCTCCAGTAGGCGGTGGTGGCTTATTAAGTGGCACAGCCCTTGCCACTCACTATTTGCTCCCTAAAGCTGAAGTGATAGCAGGAGAGCCTGAAGGTGCAGCCGATGCCATCTTATCGTTCAAAAGTGGGAAAATAGAAAAAGCGCCTTATATCAAGACTATTGCCGACGGCTTATTGACAACTTTGGGAGATAAAACCATTGAGATTATCCTCACTTATGTAAAAGATATTATCACAGTTAGTGAAGAAGAAATTATAACCGCTATGCGTTTAGTTTGGGAACAATTGAAAATTGTGATTGAACCGTCTTCGGCTGTTCCGTTTGCAGCATTGCTGAAAGAAAAAGAACGGTTTGCAGGCAAACGGGTGGGTATTATTCTTACTGGTGGGAATGTGGATTTGGGGAAATTACCATTTTGAAAAATTGAATGAATGAGTGATTTAGTGACTAGTTTTCTTGATTAGAAAATTGCACGATTAACTTGACAAATCTAAACCACCTCTGGATTTTATTAAAGCTATTGTATCCTTAATTGCAGTAATTTTAGAATCATTTAATTTTTCTAATTCGTCAAGATATAGGTCAAAAATATGTTGAATTTCAGTGTTTAGCTTAATCATATTTATTGCTACAACTCGTTTTTCTTCTACCAAATAATAATATACATGCAAATGATTGAGTAACATTTCATTTCTTATGTCATTTTCAATATTTTCTGCAAATGTCAGTTCTTTAATCATATTTTCAATGCTATTATTTACATAGCCAACACCTTTAGTTTCAACTA
>CBIHRH010000626.1:0-3706 GCA_966212365.1 uncultured Emticicia sp.
AATGTATCCGCATTAACTTTTAATTTTTAAAAACTTATTCAATGGCAAAAGTCAAAACAGCTTATTTCTGTCAAAACTGTGGATATAATTCACCTAAATGGTTAGGACGCTGCCCCTCATGCGGCGAATGGAGTACAATGGTAGAGGAGGTCATCACCAAAGATGAACCTGAAAAAGGCAACTGGAAATTTACTTCTTCAGGTACGCCTAAGACAGCTAACAAACCGAAAACCCTCACTGAGATTTCAAAACTTGAAAGGTATAGGATTATTACAGACGATGGAGAACTGAATCGTGTATTGGGAAGTGGTATCGTGCCCGGCTCGTTGGTCTTAATAGGAGGCGAACCTGGTATTGGTAAATCTACTTTAATGTTACAAATCGCTCTTAGCTTAAAAGATTATACGGTTTTATATGTATCGGGCGAAGAGAGTGAACAGCAGATAAAAATGCGGGCAGAGCGTATGAGTTTTATAAACGAACGCTGCTATATTCTGAATGAAACTGCTACTGATAATATATTCCGCCAGATAGAGTTGACCGAACCTGATATTGTGATTATCGATTCGATTCAGACTTTAGTTTCTCCCTTAATTGAGTCGGGCGCCGGAAGTGTATCTCAGGTGAAAGAATGTACTGCCGAACTGATGAAGTTCTCTAAGGAGTCGGATACTCCAGTGATTATGATTGGACATATTACCAAAGATGGTTCATTGGCTGGCCCTAAAGTGCTTGAGCATATGGTTGATACCGTGCTTCAGTTTGAAGGCGATCGCCATATGACTTACCGAATATTACGAACTACAAAAAACCGCTTCGGGAGTACCTCTGAATTAGGCATCTACGAAATGCAAAGCGACGGACTCAGACAGGTAAGCAATCCCTCAGAAATTCTGATTTCGCAAAGAGAAGAAGATTTAAGCGGAATTACTATTGCAGCGATGCTGGAAGGTAATAGGCCTCTACTAATTGAAATCCAATCGTTGGTAAGTACAGCTACTTATGGAACTCCGCAACGTACAAGCAATGGCTTTGATAGTCGCCGCATGCAAATGCTATTAGCTGTACTTGAAAAACGTGGTGGATTCCGGCTAGGTACACAAGATGTATTCCTGAATATTGCCGGAGGCTTAAAAGTTGAAGACCCGGCCATCGACCTGGCAATATGTACTTCAATTGTCTCTTCTTTTGAAGATATAAGCATCCCTCATTTATATTGTTTCGCTGCCGAAGTGGGTCTGGGTGGAGAGGTAAGGGCTGTAAATCGAATAGAAAACCGTATTTCAGAGGCTGAAAAACTAGGTTTTAAGAAAATATTTATTTCAAAATATAATCAGAAAGGTTTAGATACCAGGAAGTATAAAATCGAAATTTTTGCTGCTAGTAAATTAGAAGAAGTTTTCAGTGAATTATTCGGATAATTTTTTGATTGAATGTTAAACATTTGGGGTCTAAAAAATATCTTAGTGATAATAATCCTTGTGTAATGAAAAAACTTTTCACACTTCTTGCATTATTGTCAATCTTAGTTGCCTGTTCTTCAAAAAACTGGCACTCAAATACCTATAGAGATGTCTATACCTATGCCAGAAAAGTAGAACGCAAACCCACAAACAATAAATTTACCCAACGACTTCAATTAGCTTATAGAGAGCAAAAAGATAAGCTATTGCTTGAAATAGAAAGCTTGCAGCAAACTAAGCGACCATTTTATTGGGAGAAAATTTATGATAAATATAAGCTTCTTAATGAAATGGCATCGAAGCTTCAGAACTGTGTTTCCTGCCTGAATGAAGTTACCCCGGTTTTCTATGAATCAGAACAATTAGCCGCTCTGGAAAATGCTACTGACGAAAGGGTGGAAGCTGGACTATTGGCATTGGGCTTACATACAAAGCCTGATGCCCAAAAAGCTTACTATAGCTTTGTAACAGCTAAAAAATTATCACCTGAAAGAATTGATATCGATTCACTAATTAACGAATCGATAGAGGTAGGAACAGTAAGAATAGTATTAGAGGGAGATTATAGATACGATAAAAGTTATGTGCAGGATATTGAACGAGATTTATTCAGAATCCTACCCCGATCTCAGGAAACGAAACCATTTTTTCAGTTTTTCAGCCCTGAGGAAGCCTCTAAAAACCATATTAAGCCAGACTATGTAGTTAGTTTCGGATATGATTATCTTAGCGTAGGCTTCGAACAAAGAAATTGTTCGGAAGAAAATTTTTCGAAAGACATTAAGGTCGGAGAGAAAAAGATAGACAGTGTGAAAGTAGAACCCATCTACGAAAAAGTATCAGGTAAGATTACTAAATGCATAAAGAGTGTAAAGGCTGAGGGTAAAGTATGGTTTAAGGTGATTGATTTCCAACTGGATAAAGTTATTTTAATTGATAGCTTCTATGACGATGATAACTGGGTAAATGAATGGGTAACTGTTTCAGGCGATTCAAGAGCCTTACCTGCTGGAGCGGTTAGTTCCGGTATGGAACAATTTGCGCCTTCGCGATGGGCACAATTTGATCATATTACTGATGCCTTGAGTAGTTCAGTCTCCTGGAAAATACGACAGTTTATCAGAAGACAGAATGCCTTAGCTTTGAACTAGATTATTTGTTTCATAGTTCTGAGTACCTTTGTAAAGGCGAGCATGAATCCTCTTTTTTAATGCTTCTGGGGAAATCACCTGCATTCTATCTGCAGAACCTAGAATCTCTCTTTCTAATTCAAAGTTTATCTGTACTTTAATTTGTACAATTATTCCCTCTTTATTTCTTTCCAGAATTCTTTGAGAATGATGCAATGGCTTGGTTTCTACATAAGGCGCCTCTTCTTTTGTTACAAATAAAGTAATTTCTTCTGCCTGCAAACCTGTAGATACGGTTACTCCAATAATGTCTTTGTAGTAACTTTCCGAATCATGTATCTCATTTTCGATGTAATCTATGCTTTCATCAATGCATAAATCCTGAATGCGGTCTAAAGCTAAATTGTTAATAATTTTTTGCCCACCCCGAACACCTACTGCAAACCAACGGTTTTTAAATTCTTTCAACCACCATACATGAAACAGGAATGTATTTGCTTCATGCGCTTTAAATGATTGGTAGGTCATTTTAACCGCTTTCTTCTGAATGATAGAATGATAGAGCAAATCAAGGTAAGATAAGCCTTTTAGATTTTCATTTTTCTCAAAATTAATAACCGTATGCTGTTTATGGGCAGTGGCATATACATGGTCTTCTAATTTCTGTACTACCTCATTTAATTGATTGAAATGTGAAAACCCTTTGAATTGCTTCAATAACTCAACAGCCTCATTCATTCTACCTAAGTCAGCATTAGAAATGGGTATATTGGTAATACTATATTTAGGGTCTTCGTAGGTATAGTATTTTTTATCAATTACAATTATTGGTGCAAAGTACCCTAACTTATCACTCCGCATCATCTGGATATCTGCCTGTATGGTCCTTATACTAATTCCTTTATCAATGCCCTCATACTCATAAAGCGTATCCGAAACTCTTTCAACTAAGTCTTCCAAAGTCCATTTTCGTTGTCTGTTTCTTAAACAAGAATCAATAGTTTTGTAGCGTACAAGGGCATTTCTATTAGCAGGCATAAAAATTTTATGATATTTGACAAACAAATAAAATTAATCAAAACTACGCAAATATACTGCGTAGTGATATTTTTA
>CBIHRH010000627.1:0-3695 GCA_966212365.1 uncultured Emticicia sp.
TTGCGTATCTGAATCTGGCTAAAGAATTTTTACTTAGGAATAATAAAAAAATCCTGAAAGAATGATGAAATACATAGGAAAACCAAGAGGATTGTCAGTTTTGCTATCCGATCTTGAAAATAACTCAAGCCCTTCGCTTCATTTTCAGGGAGTTGAAAATATTGATATTTCATTAATCAGGGTAAACCCCAATCAGCCAAGAAAAGATTTCAAGGAAGCTCAATTGCTTGAATTAGCAGAATCTATCAAAATACATGGCTTGATTCAGCCGATTACAGTGCGAGTACAAGGAAACCATTATGAATTAATTGTTGGAGAACGAAGATTAAGAGCCAGTAAACTTGCCCGTCTTTCAGAAATTCCAGCCTATATCCGGCACGCTGACGATGAAGGTTCTGCATTAATGGCATTAGTAGAAAATATTCAGAGAGAGAATCTCAACGCTATTGAAGTAGCCCTGAGTTTTGAAAGAATGATTATAGAATACCAACTGACAAATGAAGAATTGGCGTTAAGAATCGGCAAAGACAGAAGTACGGTTAATAATTATCTTCGCTTATTAAGACTACCATCAGAAATCCAAAAGGCAATAATCACTGGACAAATATCAATGGGACATGCCAGAGCGCTGATAGCACTCGAAAACCCTGAAATACAATTAGCAATATTACAAAGAATACTAAAAGGCGGATTATCCGTCAGACAGGTTGAAGAATTAGCAAAAGACTTACCGAAGAAGGCTCCCATTAAAACTACTGAACTACAAAATTCCTGGCTTCAGGAATATTTCAATACTACTATTAAATCTCTGGAAGGTAATCTTATTTCTAATGTCGAAATGAAATCTGAAAATGGTGAAACAGGTAGTATAACTATTGAGTTTTTCAATCAGCATGATTTAGAAAGAATCATTACACACCTTGACAAAGTATTTAAAAGATCTGCTTAATATTTTCTACAATCTTCTATTTTTGTGCCCTTAATTTTACCCGATATTCTGCTTTTTTGTCCTTAATTTTTCCTGAATTAGAAATACATTCTTCTCTGGTATTATTTTTTAATTTATTTCAAAGAATTAGTTCCCTTAGGTTGGCATCAAACTTTGACGAGCCGCTAACTCTCTGATTAATAGCTCATTAAGAAGTCAATATTGTAGCTACTTTTCTTGTGTCACCCTTCGATTTACAAATTACCCAATTAATTTATTATGTATTTATTATGTCATGACACAATTGACACAATAAATATTTGTAAAAAGAAATTTAAGTAAATAAATTTACAAACATCCTGAAAATGAAAACTAAAAAATGCCAAAAACTATGATTCTATCTCTTCATAAAAGTAATTTATTTACTTCATAAAAGCAGTCGTAACTACCTTATAATAAGGCATTTAATTTAGCTTTACTAATAAAATATAAATTTCGTGCTTATCCCAGATGAACTTATTACTTACAGGAAAATTCTTCAATGAACGGGCAGACTTTATACTATGGTTGAGAAAAAATCATACCATCTTTATTGAATTAGACCCGGGAATAATTTTTGAATTATTAGATAACCCTAATAACGGCTTTAATGCTATTGTTATCGATGAGCATTTATTTTCTTCTACAAAACAAAGCATTGAATTTGCCTGGGGCTTAAATCGAAACTTTCCGGAGATTCCAACTATCATGATTATTTCTCCCAGAGATAATTATGAAGATATTTTCAGTCTCTATGAGAAGGGTGGTTTGTTTGATGTAATAGAACGTTATCAGATTGATTCTAAAAGTCAGTTTGCCGCCTTTAAAGCGATTCTATTCAGAATCGAACAATGTCTGAAAAGAAATAGCCGGATAAAAGATAAGTTTGAAGAAAAAATAGTTAAACTGAACGATGAGCTCCATTTAGTAAAATCGGAAGTTTCAAAAGACATAGAATCAAAAAAACATCATATAATTAATTATCTATTCACCTGTCTGAAATCAGAAAGAGAAATCTTTATTCAGGAACGTGAAATCTTCCGTTCTCTTTTCTTTAAAGATACCGACATACATGATGAGGATATTCTGAAGCGTATCCCCTATTTTGAAAAATCTTTTCTGGGAAAAAGTAAAATAGCTAAGAACTTTTTTGAAGAAACAACGAAAGCTATTTCCTCAGGCAACAATACATTGATTTATGGTAAGTCAGGGCTTGAGATTAAAGACCTGGCAACTTATATATATATATTCCGGAATCTTCCCTATGAAGTGCCATTTATTGAATTAGACTGCTCACTCATCAGTAATGAGGATTTTGAAGCTGAAGCATTTGGGCAATATAAGAGAATTCTCAATAACAGATATGTAACCAACGAAGGGAAGCAGAGGATTGGAAAACTAGAACAGGCCAATCAGGGTTTTCTTTTTATTAACCATATTGAGCAATTAAGTATCAGCAATCAGGAGCTTTTATTCAAGGCACTTAAAAATGGATACATGATTCCGGTCGGTGGGTCCACCAAAGACCACTGGGTTGAGGTAGATTTTAATTTGATAGTAGGTAGTACTAAAAACCTGCATACCATGATAAATAAAGGTGAGTTCAAATGGCATTTACTCAATTATCTGATGCAAGGCGAAGTTTTGAAAATACCTATGTTTCATGAGCGGACGGAAGATTTTAAGTTCATATTCCATTATACCTTAATTAATTCTGGTGCCGATATAATATTAGACGAGTCAGCCATTGAATATTTATCAAAACAGGAATGGCCGGATGGAATAATTTCGGTAGAACATTTTGTAAATGTCTATCTGCAGAATTTAAGAAAACCTGATTTTTTTGTAATAGACAGTTTTGAAATTGAAAAGCTTTTTAGCAATTATCTGAAAGGTTTCGAAGTAAAAGAAGACAACCGCCAGTCTAGTTTATATCAAATTCATTTAAACACAAAAACCATCAGTACTGTTAAAAAGAATTTAGATTTTCTGGAAAAGACAGCACGAGATTATTTTATTGACTTTGAAGTGATTAAAGTTATAGATTTAGACAAACTGGCTTATCGGGAGTTTCATACAACAATAGCAGAAAAGAAATCTACAAGAGGAAGAAAAAGAGTAAACGAATGTATGACTGTAAGTAGATATAAATCTTTTAAAAACGGCAAAATCAACCAACAAAGATTGGCTATTCGATATCTTTTCAATCTAAATCCTGAAAAATGGCCTTTACTTCGTAGAGTAACTTTTTTCAACGAAATACTGACAGAAAATACGGAACTCTTTAAAGATGGAAATACAGAAACTTCTATCGAAAAATCGACAGTACAAAAATTGAATTTCTAGACTTCAGTTAAACGATAGTATTCTCTGATAATACCCTGGCTATAGAAAGTCCTTTTTCAGTAAGATAATAATACCCATTTTTAAGGGCACCTCTGAATTCAATCAGACGGTGCTCTTTTAGTATTTTTACTTCTCTGGCTATGGTCTCTCTCGAAACCCCTAATTGTTTTATCAATACCTGGGTTGTACTGTGTTTCGACTGATTAAGAAATAAAATTATACTCGCAAGCCTTTCTTTTTTTTGTTCGCTTAAATCCTCAAAAATAGATAAAGGGTTATTTGAAAGACTCGCTTTTGGTTGAGTATTACCATTAATAGGGAATTGGCGTGGTTGAGGAATCTGAGGCGGAAAACCCATTTGTGTGTCTTCAACCGGAAAATC
>CBIHRH010000628.1:0-3672 GCA_966212365.1 uncultured Emticicia sp.
TGGGGAGAGGGGCTTTTAATCCCCTCCACATTGTTGGGGAGGGTTAGGACGGTCGGCCGTTGCCGTGGGGTCAAATTCTCAAAACAAAATAATCAACACCGACCCAATTATCATAATCACCCCACCAATCAGTTTTTTATAAATATCCTGCTCCTGAAAAATCCGGTATCCTAAGAAGATATTTACTAAAACTGATAACTGAAAAAGCGATAAAGCATAGCCCACAGGCATTTGCTGGAAAATATAGGTTGTTGAAAATTGGGTAATTCCAATACTCAGGATTAGCCCTGCAAATATACCTATTGATTTGAGTCCAATCTTCCGAAAGCTATCAGACAGGCTTTCTCTGCTCCATAAAATCAGAATCAATGAGAATAGCGTACCAAACCAACACCAACTGAAAAATGAATATATGTAGGATGATGCTAAAATTACTTTCTTACCGATAATAGCCTCAGTGGCTGTCAGAATCATGGCCCAGATTCTAAACTGAATTTCTTTACGCTTAAAAAGTTGCCAGGTAAAACCCTCTTCGGTGGTATTAAGAACGAAATAACTTCCGGCAATAATTAAGCCCACCCCTATTAATCCGTATATGCCAGGAATCTCTTGCAGTAGGAAAACCCCAATAATCATACTGATAACCGCCTTATAGGCATTGATTGGCCCAAGAACGGAGAGGTCTCCGGCTTGCAAGGCTTTTACCAGAAAGAGATTTCCCAAAGCGCCCAGCAAGCCCATAATAATTGAGTAAATCCAGAAATCGGCTGAGATATTGCTCCAATCTAATTGAAAGGTGAAAACCAGACAAATAATCCCTAAAATGAAATAAGTAAGAAAGTTGACAAATAAAGGAGAAAGCCCTTGTATGGTCAGTTTTTTCTGAAAAACATTGGCAAAAGGATTGGCAAAAATTCTTAGTAAAATGGCTAGGGAAAGTATGAGAGTGGCACTTGTCAATGGGATAATAAGTTTAGGTTTATGGTAACAAAGTTATGGATTTAATCTGTTTTTGACCGATTCTTTTGTATCACGATTTTTTAAATCGTCACCTACTCAGTACCAGATAAATTCAATTGTCGGGTTTCACTCTCCTTTATCAAATTAAGCGGACTTTGCATGGTCGAATTATAAAATTCTGCCGAATTTTGACGATTTGAAAAATCGTCATACAACTAAACCTTGCACAATTGCCGGAAATTGATACTTTTATATTTCTAAACTTTACTAACAACCATGCCTATTATCTCTTTGATTGCTGCGATGAGTGAAAACCGAGCCATAGGGCTCAATAATGCCTTGCCCTGGGAATCAATCCCTGCCGATTGGGATAACCTGAAAAAAGTAACACAAGGTAAAAAAATGATTATGGGTCGGAAGAGCTATGATAGTCCACATAGATTATGGTCGGAGGCAGGTAATTATGTTATCACACGTCAGCAGGATTATGTCGTGGACCCTGGTTTTGAGGTGGTAGGTAATTTGGAAGAGGCGTTAAAAAGATGTGCAGATCAGGAAGAAGTTTTTGTATTAGGTGGTGAAGAGATTTTCAAATTAGCTATACCGATGGCCGATAAAATATACCTGACTATAGTGCATCAGGTTTTCGATGCAGATACTTTCTTTCCAGAATTCGATGAAAATGAATTTGACATAATAGACACAAAGGAGTTTAATGTGGGTGAGAATACACCTTATGATATTTCAATTTTGATTTATCGGAGGAAAGGTGTTAATAAGTGATTACATTAAATCAATAACAGTAATGACAACGGAGAAATGGACATATAGTGATATGCTAGCCAAACTGCCTGCCGAATCTCGCTACGAGATCCGGAATTATAATCTTATTGATATGCCCTCTCCTACTGAAAAACATCAAGAATTACAATTTAAGTTAACATTAGCTTTTAGGCAACCATATTGTTTCTAACAAATTAGGTAAATTCTATCAAGCTCCTTTTGATGTAATATTTGATGAGGGTAATACTGTACAACCTGATTTGCTTTTTGTGAGTAATGAGAATAAAGAGATTATCAAAGAAAGAGGTGTTTTTGGTGCGCCGGATTTAATTATTGAAATTGTCTCTAAAGGTTCAATTATTCGGGACTATATAGAGAAGAAAGAAGATTACGAAAGATTTGGTATCAAAGAATACTGGATTATTGACCCTCAGAATCAGTTTATACAGGTGTTCAGCCTTGAAGTCAATAAATATAAGCCTTATTCTTCGGCTGATGGCGAAGAATCATTAAGTGTAAAATCGATTGTCCTGAAAGATTTTGAATTGAAATGGAGTGATTTATTTGAATAAATCATAACATCCTGTCGCTAACTTTCTGCAAAAAACTATCCCGATATTTCTCTGAGATGGGTATATTCTTCTCCTGAATAATCACCTGATTATCACTGATTTTTTTGATTTTATTGCAGTTGATAATATAGGATAAATGTACTCTTGCAAAATTACCAGGTAGAGTTTCTTCTAACTCCCGCATCAGTTTATAAGTAATTACTTTATCGGTATCAGTTACCAGAGACACATAATCTTTCAGCCCCTCAATATACAAAATATCATCATACTCTAATTTGATAATTTCTCTGCCGGATTTTACAAAAATATGCGATTCAGCAGAGCTTGGCACTATGGCTGGCTTAATAGATTCAATACTTTGTAATCTCTTCACTGATTTCAGGAAACGCTCAAAAGTGATAGGTTTCAGCAGATAATCAAAAGCGTTTTTCTCATAGCTTTCAATGGCAAAATCAGAATAGGCAGTAGTGAATATTACTTTTTGTTTTTCTGGAAGAAAACTCTTCAACTGCATACCTGTCAGATAAGGCATTTCAATATCCAGAAAAATCAAATCTACTTCGTTTTTCTCCAAAAAAGCAATGGCTTCCATGGCATTGAAACACTTGCCCGCCAATGCCAGAAAAGGCACCTGCCTGATATGGTTTTCCATCAGAGCAACTGCCAGGGGCTCATCATCTACAATCAGGCAATTGAATTTCATGACACCGGAAAAGATAAAGATGCGTAAAAATAGCCATCCTTGCAGTAGGCTTCGAAACCAAAGTTATCAGGATATAGCAAAGCCAGCCGCTTCTGCAAATTAGCCAAACTTCTCCATGTGGCCGCTTTTTGGTTGAAAGTTTTGTTCTTGACCCTATAATGCAACATACCATTCTCTAAACTTAATACTATTTCGGCTTCATTATCTTTCAGAGTTTTATTTACTCCATGTTTAAAAACATTCTCAACAAAAGGTATCAATAGCATAGGCGGAGCTAAAAAATGCCTGGCGGCAATGTTATTGGTAAAAGTCAGTTTCAAGGGATTCACCATTCTAATCTGCTCCAGTTCGATATAGTTTTCCAGAAACTGTATTTCCGTTTCCAACAGCACTTTTTCCTTAGTAGCTTCATCCACAAAATAGCGCATCATATCAGATAGCTTGGCTATCATTTCAGAAGTTTTAGGCGAGTTGGTCACACTCAATGAATAGATATTATTGAGAGTATTGAACAAAAAATGCGGTTGCACCTGCGCTTTCAGCAGGCTCAGTTCTGTTGTCAGTTGTTTATTCTTCAGAATCTCCTGCGTGTGCAGCAAATCTACATAATCAATGGAAATTCTTAGTAAAAAACCAAAGAGAAAGGCAAGAAAC
>CBIHRH010000629.1:0-3655 GCA_966212365.1 uncultured Emticicia sp.
CCTTCCTTAATCTTCTCTTCCGGTAATCGTAATAATTGAGTCGCGTTATTTGTCAATTTCTCAATAAGCGCTTCTATTGGCAAGTTGCTGTGAGTGTTTGCAACAGCGAAGGCTGTTTCTAAGCCTATAATTCCGAAATCTGCCATATCAAATTCCAGATTCTTAGATTCTTCGTCCTGCGGATTATGGTCTGAAACAATCACATCAATTGTTCCATCAGCCAATCCGGCTTGAAGAGCTTCAATATCTGCTTTAGCTCTGAAAGGTGGATTCACTTTCAGATTCGTATCAAACTCTTTCAAATCAGCATCAATAAAAGCTAATTGGTGCGCTGCTATATCGCAACTTACAGGTAATCCTTTAGCTTTAGCTTCTCTGATTAGCTCAACGGCTCTTTTAGTTGAGATTGTAGAAAAATGCAACGCAGAATGCATGCTTTTTTCAGAAACCTGACTGAAAGCGTATTCTAATAACTTCAAATCCCGCATCACTATCAATTCCTCAGCTGTTGATGGGATACCTTTCATACCTAATAAAGTACTTTCAATGCCTTCGTTCATTTGTCCGAATAAGGTGAGGGTGGTTTCCTCAGGTCTATTAATCGGGTAGAGATACTGCAAAGTCTTCAATAAAATATCTGCATTCCACAATGGGTGTTCACCATCTGTAAAAGCAACGGCTCCGGCATTATACAAATCAAGCATTTCGGTAAAATCTTTACCTTCACAATTTTTGGTAACTGCTGCAGCCGGAAGGATATCAACTATCTGCGTTTTTGAGAATCCTTTATAGTAAGCGATTGACTCTTTGGTTTGTACGGTTGGCTTAGTATTAGGTAACGTGACAATTCTTGTAAAACCACCAACGGCCGCTGCCTTACACAAAGAACTTAAATCTTCCTTCGACTCATACCCTGGATCTTTGGGTGATACTCGCATGTCAATCCAGCCAGTCGAAACATGAAGATTTTCACCTTCAATAAGTTTATCAGCTTTCTGCTCTATTTTATCAGCAATTTTACTGATTTTCCCCTCCTCTATTAATATATCTTTTACCTGACCATTAAAGTCAGATTTCTTGTCAATTATCTTTACAGATTTAAGCAAAGTTTTCATTTTCCTATAAAAAATCAAAAAAAATGCCCTTAGTAGGGCATCTCCATTTAAAATATCTTCGATTCAATTATCATCGTCTTATTTGTTAGATAATATTTTGATAGGCTGCCGAATCTAATAAGGTCTCTATATCACTTGGATTTGATACTTCTAGTTTTATCAACCAGCCCTCACCATACGGATCTGAATTTAATAATTCAGGGTTATTATTCAAGGCAGGATTAACTTCGATTACTTTTCCGGCAACTGGCAGGAATAAATCTGAAACTGTTTTTACAGCTTCTACTGTTCCGAAAATATCGTTTGCACCAAGTTCTTGTCCTGCTGTTTCTATCTCAACAAAAACAATATCACCCAGCTCGCTTTGTGCAAAATCAGTAATACCTACCAATGCTATATTACCGCTTTCTAATTTAATCCACTCGTGTTCGTTGGTGTAGCGTAAATCTGAAGGAAAATTCATTTGTTTGTGAAGGGGTTTATTATTTCGACCGCAAGTTAGTAGATTTGTTGGAAACTTTAAAAATTCCTAATGAAAAAATAAAATATCGGCTTAAGACAGAGAAATTGTTACAACTCCATGTTGATTTATCTCAATAAACGCTATTATATTTAGACATAAAAAGAGAAATATGCAAAAAAGGCTTTCATTACAAGAATATATAGACGGAATACAATCAGGGAATCGCGTGATTCTAAGCCGTGCTATTACACTCATTGAAAGCCAGTTACCACAAGATAAAGCCTTAGCTCAAGATTTATTGGAACAGCTTTTACCACACACTGGTCAATCAATTAGAATAGGCATTACAGGAGTGCCTGGCGTAGGTAAAAGTACTTTTATAGAAGTTTTTGGCAAAAACATTACGGCGCAAAACAAGAAAATTGCCGTTTTAGCCATTGACCCCACTAGCCAGGTTACCAAAGGGAGTATAATGGGAGATAAAACCCGTATGGAAGAATTAGCTCATGACCCACTGGCTTATATCCGCCCCTCTCCTGCCGGAAATACTTTGGGTGGAGTAGCCAATAAAACCCGGGAAGCCATTTTGCTTTGTGAAGCAGCGGGTTATGAAATCATTATTGTAGAAACCGTTGGTGTAGGGCAATCTGAAACGGTTGTAAAAGAAATGGTTGATTTCTTCTTACTATTGATGCTGGCAGGTGCGGGTGATGAACTACAGGGTATTAAACGAGGCATCATAGAAATGGCCGATGCCATTGCAATCACTAAATCTGATGGAGATAATCTACAATCCTCAAAAAATGCACGGCTCGAGTATCTGAATGCGCTCCATCTCTACCCCGCCTCTCACAATAATTGGCAGACACCTGTTTTAACTTGTTCGGCATTGAATAATACAGGGATTACCGAAATATGGGAAACTATACAGACTTACGTTCAAAAAATGCAGTTGAGTGGCCTTTGGGAGCAGAATCGGCAGAAACAGAATATGGAATGGTTGTATACTTTTATCAGGCAATCTTTGGAAGAGGATTTTTATAATAATCCAATTGTAAAAGAAAAGTTTTCAGATATTAAAGAAAGTATTCTCTCTGGTAAAATGTTGCCGATTCAGGGTGCAAAAGAACTCTTAGAGCGTAGGAAAGGCACTAATTAGTCTACTCATTCGGCATAACTATACATTTCTTCACGGCTTTTCAGTAAAAAAAGCTAATTTTGACCCTTCATTACTACTAAAGGCTAAACCCAAAATATGTTCTGGTATAATATTTCGAAAATTATCTTAAAGAATCGTCGAAGCTGGCTTGTGTTTTTAACCCTTATTACTGGCTTGATGGCCTATAAAGCATCTCAGATTCAGATGTCTTATGAGCTGGCAAGAATTCTTCCTCAAACTGATGACAATTTTAAGTTATACGAAAATTTCAAGAATCGTTTCGGAGAAGACGGCAATGTAATGGTAATTGCCATAGAATCAGATAAAATCTATCAGTTGCCTGTTTTTAACCAATGGTATGACTTAACCAAATCGGTTAAAGGCATTGAGGGTATTAAAAACGTAGTATCTAATGCCAACCTTTTCGAAATAGTAAGAAATGATAGTTTAATGCGCTTTGACTTTAAGCCAATCATCGCGCAAAGACCGACTAGCCAGACCGAAGTTGATTCTATCAGAAAAAAGATTGAGACTTTCCCATTTTACAGAGGTTTCGTGTATAGTATAGAGGGCAACGCACATCTTATGGCTATTACATTCGACCAGGCAAAATTGAATAGTAAAGGGAGAATCACTATAACGAGAGAAATTGAAGCAGAAGCAAGAGCATTCGGACAGAGAAATGGCATTGAAGTACATTTTTCAGGCATGCCTTTTATTCGGACCAACTTTATTTCAAAAGTAACAGTCGAAATGGTTAAGTTCATGTTTCTGGCATTTCTGGTTACTATCGGTATCCTTTTTCTTTTCTTCCGTTCTATTCGCACCGCCCTTTATACTGCCCTTCTCGTAATGATTTCAGTAGTTTGGTCAGTGGGAATTATCGTGTTGCTAGGTTATAAAATCACTATACTCTTA
>CBIHRH010000630.1:0-3638 GCA_966212365.1 uncultured Emticicia sp.
AAATAATAATCCATATACTCCTAAACATAAAAAAAAATTAATCAGGAAAATCAAAGTTCAAGACCAAATCAATCTATGCATTTAGGCATTAAAAATACTTTAAGAGTGCTACGGGGTACCAGCGTTGGTATGTATCTGGGTGATGCAGAGGGCAATGATGTATTGCTGCCCAAAAAGTATATTCCCGATGATTTGATAGTGGGAGATGATATAGAAGTATTTATCTACAAAGACTCCGAAGACCGCATTATTGCTACTACGCTTGAACCCAAAGTTCAACTCAATCAGTTTGCTTATCTACAGGTAATGGCTGTTACAGGCATTGGTGCTTTTCTGGACTGGGGACTGGAAAAAGACCTGTTTGTGCCATTTAAAGAACAGAATAAAAAATTAAACACTGGTGACTGGTGCGCTGTGTATGTATATCTGGATGAAGAGACTGACCGCCTGGTTGGTTCCTGCAAGGTGAATAAGTTTTTCGAGAAAGACAATATCGAATTGGAGGAGGGAGAAGAGGTGGATTTACTCGTTTTTGAAGAAACAAATATGGGTCTGAATGTAGTTATTAATAATAAATACAAGGGCTTGATTTATGAAAATGAGATTTTTCAGCGTGTAAAATTAGGAAGCCGACTCAAAGGTTTCATTAAGTTTATAAGAGAAGATAACCTCATAGATGTAAGCCTGCAAAAGCAGGGATATGCCAATGTAGAGCCAAGTGCTCAGAAAATACTGGAGAAACTCAAAGCCAATAATGGCTTCCTGGATGTGACCGATAAAAGCGATGCCAATTACATTATGTATCAATTGGAAATGAGTAAAAAAACCTTTAAAAAGGCCGTTGGCGGCTTGTACAAACAGCGCCTGATCAGAATAGACGACGACGGCATTTATTTAATCTGACAACAAAAACAACAAATATGAAACAAATAATCTTTACTGAAAAAGCACCCGCTGCCATTGGCCCTTATAGTCAGGCGGTATTGGCAGGAAACACACTTTATATGTCGGGGCAGATAGCCTTAGAGCTCGCTGCTTCGGGGGATATAAAGGCAGAAGCCAACAAAATTATGGAGAACATCGGCAATATATTAGCTGAAGCCGGAATGGACTATTCAAACATCGTAAAGTCGAGTATTTTCCTGAAAAATATGGATGATTTTGCCGTGATTAATGAAGTATATGGCAGCTATTTTACCTCGAATCCACCAGCCAGAGAAACGGTGCAAGTAGCGCGTTTACCTAAGGATGTAAACGTTGAAATTTCGGTAATTGCCGTTAATTAAATTTTAATCTGGCAACCAATAATTTAATATGAAATGCTTAAACTTGATTATCAGGTATTTGCAAAATAGATTATTCTGCCAAATAAAATAAATCCTTACCGTAAAATAATTTTCATTGTTAAGAATGTATCTTTAATAAAGAAAATCTTATATATTTACGAAAAAAGAAATTCCTCCCATTTGTAACTAAAACTAAATAGTTTAGCTATGAGAAAAAATTATTTTCTATCTCTATTATTGTTGATGAGCGCTTTTTGGAATGTTGAGGCTAAAGAGAGAGAAATCTCAAAAGAAACCGCGCCTACTTCCATCGCACCAGTTGCACCGCTACCAAAACCGACAGAACTTGCAGGAACATCTATTAGTGGTGTTGGAACCCAAATCAATCTTGTTTGGCGTGATAATGCAACAGGAGAAACAGGATTCCAGATTGCTGTTTCAAGCAACGGTGGTACAAGTTATAGCGTTAATTCTGCCGGTCCTTCTTTAGGTGCATTTGGTACCGGAATACTTCCTGGTTTAACACCCGGTATGACATATAAGATTGCAGTTAGAGCCGTAAAAACTGGAGCAGGTCCAACTGACTTCACTAGCTGTACCGTTACTATCCCTGGTGTATCTGATAACATTGCTGATCAGTATTCTTGCTGGAGCGATATTATTACTGTAAGTACAAATCCTACTGTTCCTACAGCTCCTTCAAATGTTGTGATACTTGACAACGAGACAAAACAGACAGAGGCAACCTTGTACTTTAATGATAATTCAACTAACGAACAAGGTTTTTATATTTCACGTTCTACCAATGGAGGCCCTTGGGTGCCTGTAGTAACTCTTCCGGCTTACTCTGGTACTGGTCAACGTACTTATGTTGATAAAACTATTCAGGATGCATCATATCACCGCTATCAGATAGCAGCTTATAATGTAAGTGGTCTTTCTACAGTAGTTACATCAAGACAGTTTGAAACATTGCCTTATGCTCCGCAAGCACCATCTATATTGATATCTCCCTGGACAACGCTTAATACAATCCGTATTGAGTGGACATTTAATTCAACCAATCAAACAGCAACTGTTATTCAGCGCTCAAATGATGGTGTGAACTTCTATGACTTGAATGATAGTTATTTTCCATTTATCAACTGGTATGAAGATGCCGGATTGGGAGAAGGCCAAACATTCTGGTATAGAGTGATGGTAGTAAACAAAGGTGGCCGTAGCGGTCCTTCAAATGTAATTCAAGCCACTACTAAAAGACATACGGCTCCTCCTGCCCCTTATGACTTAGTAGCAAAAACTATGTCTCCTTACAGAATTGATTTGAACTGGTCGAACGCGATTCCTGGTCCGTACGATATTCCTGTAGCTTCAAATATTTATCGTTCAACTAATGGTACAAACTTTGTTAAAATAGGAGAAGTTACGCCAGAGCAATTTACTTACAGCGATACAACAGGTAAACCAAAAACCAAATACTGGTATAGAATTGGTTCAGCAAATACCTATGGCGAAAACTTCTCAAATGTAGCTTCTGCTACCACTTTAGGGCCTCCATCTATGCCAACAGACTTGCAGGTAATTGCCACAAAAGATAGTCTAGGTAATGATATATTAGTAGCGAAATGGACTGATGCTTCTGACGACGAAGATTACTTTGTATTAGAGAGAGCAACTGATGTAAACTTTACTCAGAATTTGTTGACTGCAAATCTTTTGAAAAACTATACATCGGCCACAAGTATTCCGTTTGACGAAGGTATGACTTATTACTTCCGTATCAGAGCTGTAAACGTTCATGGTTCTTCTGATTATACAGATTGGACAAGTGTTACTTCGTTCTATACTGCCATCCCTAACAAACCTTATGCTTTGAAAGCGACAGCAGCCGGCAAATCAGTAACGTTGAAATGGGGTGATGATTCGAACAAAGAAGAAGGTTTTGAAGTAGAACGTTCGACTGACGGTGCTAACTTTGGTAAATTAACTACAACTGCTGCTAATGCGACTTCTTATATTGATAACACTGTAGCGAATAGCACTAAGTACTGGTACCGTGTAAGAGCTGTAAATCCAAAAGGAGCTTCTGCTTATACTGATACTGTATCTGTAACAATTGCTGCAGCTACTCAGGCATTAGTAGTAAGAGGCGATGTTTCTAACGAAGCATGGCAGGTATATCCAAATCCAACTGTTGATGCAGTACAGGTTACATTACCTGAAAGCATGCAGAACCAGATAGGTGTTGTAACCATTGTTGATAAAACAAACAGAGAAGTTTTGAAAACTAAATTGAACTCGAATCAAAAAGAATATCGTTTTGATTTAAGCAATTTCTCTGAAGGAACCTAT
>CBIHRH010000631.1:0-3633 GCA_966212365.1 uncultured Emticicia sp.
AAAGGTAATTTGCTGCGGATATGGGCCTGTACGACGCGCAAAAGTATAAATAGCCCGACGATACTGGTCTTCACCCTCACTTTGTTTATAATTCAGGCTACTATTCACTGCTTGCCATACCCCATCGGGTTGATAAGGCATAACAGGCTTACCATACATTTTGGAGCTTAATAAGCCGCTAACTGCCAAAGTCTGGTCTCTCACCATTTCAGAAGTCATACGAATGCGAGGGCCATGTGCGACCAATCGGTTCTGAGGGTCTTTTGTTGCTAAATCTTCATTACCGACAGAAGACTGCCGATAAGTAGCCGACATAACTATGTATTTAATCAATGGCTTCATCTGCCACTTATAATCATCTCTGAACTTGAGGGCTAAGAAATCTAATAATGCTACATGAGAAGGCTTTGCCCCCTGTGTACCAAAATCCTCTAGCGTTTCTACCAGGCCAATACCAAATAATTGCTCCCAGAAACGATTGACCATTGTACGGGCTGTTAGTGGATTATCTTTGTCAATAAGCCATTCTGCTAATCCTAAACGATTTCTAGGTGCATTCCTGGGAAACGGATTCATCGAATGAGGTACATCTGGTTGTACTTCTGGCCCGTGCATTAACCAGTTACCTCTCACAAACGTATGTGTTTTCCGTTCATAGTCTGCATCGCTTTTCAGCATAATCGGTGTGTTCTGGGTCTTGGCTGTAAGCAGGTATTTAAAATCATCAAATTTCCTGACATCTCCTTTCGGGAAATCTTCCAGGAAAGTAAACCAGTTGATTGAGAATACATCCTGTTCAGGTTTCAGATGTCCATTTGTTCCAACCAGGTATAAATCATGCCGCCCTTGTGTTGCTTTAATAGGAATAAAGAGTAACTTGTTTCTTGCTGTAGTATCCAGTTTGAGCTTTGCCAGCACTTCTCCTGCAGGGCTGCCCTTTCTTAATTCTAACCAACCGCCCACGTTTTTACTTACATAACTAATTAGAAAAGTGGATTTGTTATCTAATTTTATATCAGGCAGGCGGCAAGTGCCTTTGTGACGTAGGCCGATATTTCTATCGCCCAGCAATGCCCCATTTATATAATTATCGGCATAGTGGGCATGGTGACGGGGTTCTAAACTTCTGAGTAGTTGATTATAATATTTGCCTTGTTCATTACCCAGACGGGTTTTTATCCAGGTAGTGAGGCTATCTAACTTCCTTTCATCTTCGTCTGAGAACTGGCGATAATTAGGTGCTTCATCCTGTGTATCTTCATCGCGGGTATTATTGAAGAACGCCATGATTTTGTAGTATTCCTCATTACGGAAAGGGTCATAAGGATGACTATGGCATTGCACACAGGCAAAAGTAGTACCCTGCCATACATCAAAAGTAGTATTTACCCTATCAATCACAGCTGCCACTCTGAACTCCTCATCCACCGTGCCGGTCTCATCATTATTCATCGTATTCCTGTGAAAAGCCGTAGCAATTAACTGGCTTTCAGTAGGCGATGGTAACAAGTCTCCGGCTAGTTGTTCTTTAGTAAACTGGTCGAAAGGCATATTGGCATTAAAAGCATCAATTACCCAGTCGCGATAACGCCAGATAGTTCGTCCATTATCTTTCTGATAGCCTCTACTATCTGAATATCGGGCCAAATCGAGCCACATAGAAGCCCAACGCTCACCATATTGTTTAGAGGCTAATAGCTCATCAACCAAAGCTTCATACGAGCCTTCATCGGTTACGTATTTCTTTATCTGCTCCTGTGTTGGCGGCAGACCAACTATATCTAAACATACTCTTCTGACAAGCGTTGCCCGGTCAGCTTCGTTGGCTGGAGATAGGCCTTCTTCCTTTAATTTAGCTTTGATAAAATAATCAATATCATTCTGCTCCCAGCTTCCAAAATTGAATAACCCCGCAAAAAGCCCTTTGTTAGGCACTTTTATATCTTTAGGTGCCACATAGGCCCAATGATCGCCCCATTTGGCGCCTTCTTTCACCCATTGGGTCAGAATCTCAATGTCTTTCTGGTTTAGTTGTGGCGCTTTATAAGGCATTCGCTCATCCGGGTCTGTATGAGTCAGTCTTTTGATGAACTCACTTTGCTCGGGATGAAAAGGGATAATAGCAGGTTTACCGGATTTTGTTTTAGCTAAGGCTTCATTACGGAATAAGAGGCTGAAATCTCCCTGGCGCTTTACGCCTCCATGACACGAAATACAATGTTTATTCAGAATAGGTTTAACCTCCGTGCTATAATCTACGCCATCAGAAGACCCGTCTTTGAAGTAGTTCCATCCGATCGAGAGTGCGGCAATAATGAGAGCTGATATGAAAAAAAAGCGAATCCGCATGAGTGTTTAAGCCAAAAATATCTAACAAATTTAGCTGATACAGAAACGATTTGCCAATATATTTCTACTATTTTCTTGTACTTTTTTGATATTAATTGTGAAATATAAAAGTAAACTATCAGCATTACGGTTATTAAAAGTCTTTAGTTATTACAGATTAAATAAGCAAACCAAGGTCTTAAACACATTTTTAATGCTATATTTAAATTCAAAATCTATTCCCAATTCATATGAAATTCAATTTATTTAATAAAAGCCTCCTTCTCTTTCTGGTTTTAGTCTTTATAGCTAATCTAAGCTTCGGACAGGCAACGAACCGCGTAATTTCCTTCTTCCCGCCTGATACCAGATTATATAGTAATATTTCCTATGCCAATGATACACTCAAAAAACACCAATTAGATATTTATATCCCCTCCAGCACCGCTAATGCCAAGGCCGATATACCTTTGGTTGTTTGGGTACACGGAGGTGCCTGGATGCTGAACGATAAATATGCCGATATGAGTTATATGAAGAAAACCATTGCAGCTATACTCAACAACGGTTTTGCACTGGCTTCTATTGATTATCGGTATAGTACCGAAGCTGTTTTTCCGGCACAGATACAAGATTGTAATCAGGCATTAGAATTTCTCTACCAGCATGCCGCACAATACGGATACAACAAAAACAAAATAGCTTTAATAGGCTTTTCAGCAGGCGGGCATCTGGCCTCTTTATTGGCTTTGTCGCATAATAATCAAGTGCCTTCATTTTATGTGCCTAACGCAAAAAAATCCTTTAAAATCAATGCAGTGGTTGACTTCTACGGTCCAGCCGATTTTTTAGCTATACTAAAACCACAGGAAGAAAATACCCCAAAAGATGCAGTTACTACTTTACTAGGTGCGTCTCCGGTTGATAGACCCGACCTGGCTAAAATTGCCAGCCCTGCTACCTATATTGATAAAAAAGATCCTCCTTTTCTGATTATTCATGGAGAGAAAGATGCTTCTGTACCTCCCACTCAATCTAAATTATTAAGCTCATGGCTGAGCCTGAATAAGATACCAAATGAGGTAATTATTGTAAAAAATGCACCGCATTATGGCGAAATGTTTGATGAAGCTTATATAAAAGACAAGATTATTGCTTTTCTGAAAAAAGAGTTAAAATAAGACTAATACGAAGGTCTCTAATACTCATAACGACCACTTAGTAAAATTTGTCCCTATTTTCTATCAAGAAAATTGTAGTATAAACAATCACTATATAATTTTCGAAAAAATTATATAGCTCATG
>CBIHRH010000632.1:0-3616 GCA_966212365.1 uncultured Emticicia sp.
TTGCATTAACCGGGTGTTTCTGCCCTCTGATGCTTAATTCTTTTCGTTCGCCATTCAGTAATTTCCAGCCTAATGTTCCTTCGCTTGCATAGCCAACCATCAGGATAGTGGCATAAGGATTACTGATATTAGCCTCTATATGGTGTTCTACTCTTCCGCCTTGAATCATGCCAGAAGCAGAAATAATAATACATGGTTCGGCATGATTTGAAACAGCCTTACTTGCCTGATTCGACTCCAAATATATCAGATTCTCGAAATCAAACAAAGACTCATTTTCTTCATGGAATGTCCGCGCACGTTTATTAAGTAGTTTCACACTCTTTTCATAGACTCTTGAACTTGCTTTTGCTAACGGGCTATCAGTAAAAACCTTGATAGGAGTGAAGCCTCGTTCAGTGTATAGTTTATTAAGTGTATATAACATGGCTTGGGTACGTCCCACACTGAAAGACGGAATAATCAATCTGCCTGGTACATCAATACAGGCTTTCTGAATGATACCAGCCAGAATATTCTCGGCTTCATCTTCATCGATATGATAGCGGTCGCCATAAGTAGTTTCTGTAATCAGATAATCGACGGATGGAAGAGGTTGCGGATCTATTAACAGTGGATAGTTCTTGCGACCAATATCCCCTGAAAAACCCAGGGTCTTTTTCTTTCCATCTTCCCAGAACTCAATATACACATGCGCAGCGCCTAATAGATGGCCTGCCGGAATAAAAGTAAGGAATCCATCATCCTTGAATTTAAATCGTTGGTCGAAAGCAATCGGAACAAAATTGTCCATTGCTTCTTTTACCTGTCTCTCCAGATATAATTCTCTAGAATCAATATCCTTTCTCTTCTTCGACCGCTTTTTGCTGTCATGAATCAGCTTAAATTTTCTTTGATTCAGCGAAGCAGCATCCAATAAAAGCAGTTCGCTTAAATCCATTGTAGGTTTTGTGCATAAAACCTGGCCCTCAAAGCCTTCTTTATATAAATTAGGAATCTGACCTGAATGGTCTATATGAGCGTGAGTAAGAATAACTAAGTTGATTAACGAAGGGTCGAATGGAAAAATTCCATATTCAAACTTAGTTTTGTCGGGGTTATTTTCTCTTTCTAAATCAGTACCACAATCAATCAAAACTTTGTATTCATCATCAAACTCAAGTAGAATCATACTACCTGACACCTGCCTTGCCGCTCCCCAAAAAGTTATTTTCATACGAAAATGCTATCAAAATATTAAAAATATGAACGCAGAATAGATTTTGCTTCATATTCAGTCACAAATTAAGGAAAGAAATCTTTTTTTTGCTAAGCATTTCCTTTAAATTCGTTTTTGCCAAAACCTCTTGCCTTTAACCTGTATCGTTTCTATGAAGCTATTTTTATTTATTCTACTACAACTAAGTTCTCCTCTCGAAAAGTTTCAACAACTCTTAGATAGCATTCTGAATGATAATGAAATCCAGACTGGTGTTGTAGCTGCTTCAATCAGGTCAACTCAAACAGGTGAGTATAAAGTTCAGTTCAATGCCCGCAAATCAGTCAACTCTGCTTCTACACTTAAACTCGTTTCCACTGCTTCAGCTCTATCTGTTTTAGGTCCTAATTATCGGTACCAGACTTTTGTAGAATATGATGGGGTAGTAGCCGATAGTGTACTTAAAGGAAATATTTATATCAGAGGTACAGGCGACCCCTCATTAGGTTCATCAAGAGTAGGTTTAGATTTTCAGCAAGTAGTCAATTTGTTTGCGCAAAAAATCAGAGAATTTGGCATCAAAAGAATAGAGGGTTTTATTATTGGTGATGGAAGTATTTTCCCAGATAATACCCTGGCAAATTCGTGGGTATGGGGAGATATTGGCAATTATTATGGAGCAGGCGTAAGTGGGCTTAATATTAATGAGAATTTATATGAGATTCATTTTAAACCAGGTAAAGCTTTGAGTGAAGATGCACCGGTGTCAAGACTTTCACCAATGGTTCCAAACATTACGTATATCAATAAGGTAACAACAGCCGAGCGAGGTTCTGGTGATAATGTAATTGTATACAATACCCCTTTCAGCAATACAATTATTTCAGAAGGCACTGTCCCTATAGGGCCATCAGATTTTGTTGTAAAAGGTTCTTTGCCTGACCCGGCTTATTTTCTGGCGTTTCATGTACAAAGAAAATTTCAGGAATTACAAGGTGTAGTTACAAATGAAGTCATAACCTACCAAAACTATAAATCCAGATTTCAGGATTACAGAAAACAACGCAATCTGATTTTAAGTTACGATTCGCCTACCATCTCTGCTTTAGCTCAACACTGTAATTTCCAAAGTATTAATCTCTATGCAGATGCTTTCTTGAAAACTGTTGGGTATACCCTATCAAAAGATGCCAGTTATGAAGCAGGAGTAAAGGCAGAAAAATTTCTATGGTCTCAAAAAGGAGTTGATTTGCAAGGCTTTATGATACGCGATGGGAGTGGATTATCGCCATCAGGGGTGCTAACTGCCAATAATCTGGTTGATATTTTATTCATGATGCGAAGAGATAGCTCCTTTAACGATTTCTATGCCTCAATCCCAGTAGTAGGAATCACCGGAACTGTACAAAGCTTGGCAAAAGGCTCAAAAGCAGTAGGGAATGTAAGAGCCAAAAGCGGCTCAATAGCCAATACAAGAGCGTTTTCAGGCTACTATACAGCCATTAACGGAGAATTAATGTCCTTCGCGTTTATCATCAATCGCTATGCCGATGGTGCCGATCGCAAAGTAAGACATTATCTTGAAGAAATGATAAAGTTGATGGTAGAATTATAATTGTATCACGATTTTTAAAATCGTTGACTGAAACTTCTATTTATGATAGACTGCTTTTATATAGAAATATTTCTCCTATTCTCTTAGTCCCGGGCTGTTACTTTTTTGTTGCTGCAAAAAGTAACCAAAAAAGCAGGACAGCCTGTCCGGCCATCATTCAAACTCACGCAATTAAAAATCTAAAATACTTCCTTTAAATCAGAATTATCTCTACGATTTTTAATAGCGCTCAAACAGGAATGACGTTATAAGGTTACAATTTTAGTTGTTATTTTTTTCTAAAGCTAATCATAGAGACTCCTTTAAGAACCTATATTCATTTTCGCATTCATAATCTGCCCAATTTCTAAGGCTTTACTTTTGACGAACTCTGCTCTTGGGCCACTAAACAGTGTATCAGCTGTCATAAACCATAAGGCTAGCCAACGTTCAAAACGTTCGGTGGTCAGACCATGTTTTTGGTGCGCTTGCATATGCACCCACATCATACCTCCATTATAACTACCTGTCTGAAAAAGCCAGTTTTCCCAGAAATTCACAACTCTTGTTATATGTCTCTCCCATTCCTCTTCCGGCATTATAAAAACGGGGGCAAGGTCAAAATCTTTATGTACTTTCTCGTAAAAACTATTTACCAAAAGCTCTATATCTGCTCTATTCTGAATGTCATTCATTGTTACTAAATTTTCTGCAAAAATACTAAATCAATCATTTCTAAAACCTGATAAAAATCATATAGGTTCTCATTTTAATTTTTTTATAAAATTATATTTAAAAATAAAAAAGTTAATTATTTAAAAATA
>CBIHRH010000633.1:0-3607 GCA_966212365.1 uncultured Emticicia sp.
TCTTCACCATCAATACCTTGCGTTGCTGTGGTAAATCCGGCTAAATTGTCAGGCAATGCCACCTCTTCTTTACATGCACCCAGCGCTACTATGCCACATACAATCAGAAATTTGTTGAATAATTTATTCATTGGGTTTAAACTTTGGTTTGTATTAGAGAAAATTATTAATGCTTTGATAATTGTGCGGTTAATCCAAGGAAATAAGAGCGCCCGTAAGACATAGGAACTGCTCCACCACCTGCACTATGAGCCCCTCCGGTGTCAACGGCAGTATTGTTTACTCGTGTCACATTGAACAGATTTTTAACCCCAGCCAGAAGCGAGAAATTTTTATAGAAAACTTTATTGAAAGTCAAATCAGAGGTATGAAACGAAGAGGTTTCAGCCAGACGGGTTTGTATACCCGATTCGGTGTTAACAGACTGGTAACTAGGTTGTTTTCCAGTATACTTATAAAAGAAACTAACACTTGCGGCAATCTTAGGGAATGTATATCTGATATTGGTATTTACCTCGCTAGACCAGATAAACTCAGGCAAACTTTGAGATTCTGACAGTCGATTATAACGACCAATGTATGAGTATCCTAAAGTAGCCTGGAGGTTTTCCCAATATAAAGTATTATTCCAGGTTGTACCTGTGGTCTTATACATATCTACGTTGATATAAGTAGACACCTTGGTATCGTTAGGGTCAACGCCTATCGAAATAAGGTTATTAAATACATTGTAGAAACCACCCAAAGTAGAATTCAGACGAACTTTGGGTTTTTCAACAATCTGATAAGACAAGAAAGCATTAAAACTATTAGAGTTTTCGGCTTTCAGATTAGTATTCCCTCTGATAGAGTGATTGCTATCAAAGAAAGTAAAATATAATTCACGTAAAGCAGGAGAACGGAATCCACGGGCATAGGCCATTCTTAAGTCCAGACCTCTAGCCAATGTAAATTTGGTATTAATTGAAGGGACTACAGGTGGGGCATCATAAACAGAGTTTTTGATAAATCGTAATCCCGGACGAATATTGATACTCGAGTTCAATTTCAATTCAGAAGAAGCAAAATAGGCAAACTCACTGATAGTTGGGGTACCCTGTATTCTCGCCCCGGCACTTGAATTCATATTTGCCTCTAAACCATGTTGTAACGATACTTTAGGGGCGAACTTATGTTGCCCAGTTAAGCGAACAAAAGTGGTTTGAAAAATAGCCTTATCTTGTGAGCCTTCAATTAAGGATAAAGTTCTTCGGTTTCTAACTAAATCAATATCAGTTGTCTGTGTCTTTCTGCTATAATCTGTATAAGAAGCAGCTAGTGTCAGGCTATTCTTAGGGTTGAATTGGTATTCTCCCTGCAACTGATGAAACCAGCGATTGGTAATATAATATTGGTCAGTTGCCGAAAGGTTATTAGTCTGCGTATTAACGTATGTATTCCCTAAACTTTTGAGTGTTTCCGAAGTACCATTGAAACGATACCAACCATTAAATTTTGAGGTGCGGTAAGAAATTCCGGCAGTAGTCAGATACTGTTCTTTAGGCATCCATTCTTTTGATCTTCCGGCCGATAGCCCTTGCCAGCCTCCAAAGAAGTTTCGTGTAAGGTTGCCTGATAGCTGTAAGCCTCTTTTCTGCCAGGCTAATCCTAAGAACTCATTATGCGTACCTTCTCCCTGAAAAGGCTCATATTCATCACCCGTGGTTTCTTCTTGCGCTCGGGCAGTTAATGTCCAATTAGCATCATTTTCGCCTTTTTTGGTAATAATATTAATTACTCCGGCTAAGGCATCAGAGCCATAGGTTACTGACATTGGGCCTTCTACTATCTCTATTCTATCTATAATATTCACATCAATCTGTCCTATACTTTCACGGGTTGAGCCTCTATCTACCAATGGCACCCCATCCAAAAGCACCTTTACATTCTGACCTGACATACCCATTAATTGTACATCCGTTGTTCCTAAAGTCAGATCATTAGAAAATCGCATACCTAACTCAGTACTCAAGACAGTCTGGATATTAGTAGCACCACGTAATTTAATTTGTTCGTTGGTAATGGTACGTACCTGATACACAGAGTTCCTGACCGATTGCGGGCCAAATTGCCCGGTAACAACTACATCCTGAAGGTCAGTGGATTTTTCAATTAAAGTAATTGTTCCAACAGAAACAATTCCATCATTTTTTACTTCAATTTCTTTTTCAAAAGCCTGATAACCAATGAATTGAATGACCAGTGTTTGCTTACCTTCCGGAACATTGAGAAAAAAGCTACCATCAGCTTGTGTTAACTGACCTAAGCGTGTATTTTTCAGCATTACCGATGCACCTGCAACAGCCCCGTCTTTATCAATAACCTTCCCTTCAACTTTTCCAAATCGTTCTTGTGAGTGAGCAGTAATAGCAATGGTATATATGAATAAGAATAGATAAAAAAATCTCATTCTGAGCATAACTTTTATTTAGAATTAATATAAATAATATGCAAATGTAATAGTTTATTTAGACTAAGTCCAAATAAAAATTAAAATATTATTTTCTTGCAAGGTGCTGGAATATCAGAAATATACCGGGGGTAGGAGAGAGGTAATTATTTGCTAATCAGGTTTTTAGTTAGCTTGATAGAATAGATATAAAAAAAACAGCATCACTCCTGAAAGAAGCGATGCTGTCGTTACAAAGGTTTTGTGGGGACTATAAATTCTTGGTTGTTTGACTGCAATTCATAATACTATTAACGATTTTGTGCTAAAGTTGCACCACGATTGATTTCTGTACGGATAACAAAGTTTTGAGTTACTTTTTCAGTTGGCGTTTGAACAACGAAAGTATACTCACCGTCAGCAAGATTAGTCAAATTAAATGCTTTTGCATATTGAGCATCACCTGAAGCATATTCATTGTAGTAAACAGTTGTGTTTTGGCTGTCTACTAAATATATCTGCGCTTTTTGTTTTGTCGGATTTTCGAATGACAATTTGAAACGTAGGCCACCTAAGTTTTGTACATTAAGGTTAGCTACTTTTTCTGATGCACTTACTTTACCATTTGAAGTGCTTTTGTTTGTTTGTGCAAAGCTCGTGCTTGCTGATGCTGCGATGATTGCGATTGCTACTACTAGTGCTTTCATAATTTTCTTTGAATTTTTGTTTTCTATTGGAGTAAATACTTAAAAGATTAAACTAAAAAAAGTTATACCATTTATTGCCTCCTCTGAAAACCTTTGTTGATGCAAATTTACATAACTAATTGAATACAAGTCAATTAAGAAATTGTAAATTCCTGAAAGTTGTTCTAATAGTATACCTCAATATTAGAATAGTGCAACGTTTTAAGGAAAATTGCAAGAGAAAGTTTAAATAATCCTATCAAATAAGTAGACTATTTTTCGCATCAGAATTTTGTTTGGGTAAGAATGATTAAACGGTATCTATGAATAGTACAAAAAGCCAAAAAACTCTAAAAAATGACCTTTTTAAGGCTTCTAAGTAAATAAATATTTTATCGGGGATAATTCATAAAAATTTACTTGTTTAGCATAAAAATTACTTAGTTACAATTATGCTTAGTATTAAGAACTTCCTCAAAAGTTATAATAACCA
>CBIHRH010000634.1:0-3583 GCA_966212365.1 uncultured Emticicia sp.
CTTTTCTTTTAGAGCCGGATGCGTGTCGTCTGCTTCAATCGCTGTATTCAAAATAGGGCATCCGCCTACAGGAAAGGGATATTTTAAGAAATTTTCATAGACATTGGCATATACCAATAACTTGTCCTGAATGGTTGTTTGCTTTCTGATTTCCTGACTAATAATGTCATCTACACATTGCAGATTATAATCAAAAGCGGCAAGGGCTACATCATCTTTATTCGTGAAATTCCCATAAATGCTACCCTTGGTTAAGCCTGTCGCATCGGTAATGTCATTCAATGAAGTACCGGCATAGCCTTTTACATTAAAGATAGGTGCCGTTTTTTCAATAATGAATTCTTTTGTCCTTGCTGCTTTGCTCATATCAGTGTTATATTGATGACGTAAAATTATACCAATCGGTATAATTTTGCAAGTATTATTTAATATTTTTCACCAGGATAATTTTTGAATTGATTTAAAAGATTGATAATCAGAAGGTTAGTTTGCGAGCAAGGGCTCAAAATGATTTAGATTTTCATCGAAAACAACAAATTTAGCCGGGAAACCTACTGCAATCTGTCCGATGCTTTGTTCCATGCCCACCGCTTTGGCTGCACGGATAGTAGCCATTTTGATGGCTTCTTCCAGACTGATGCCCACTTTCTGAACGGCGTTTCTCACGCCCTCAGCCATTGAGATAGCCGCTCCAGCCAGATTGCCTTCCGAATTACGGTATTGTCCGTCTTTCAGATAAGCATCAAATTCTTCCCATTGGAAATGAGTTACTTTATCCCCCACAAAAAGTGCATCTGAAATCAGGAATAGTTTATCTTTTTTGATTTTATAGGCAATACGGGCGGCTGCATAATCGCAATGGAAGCCATCCAGGATGATAGGTGCATGTACATCGGGGTTATCAAATGTAGCGCCTACTACCCCCGGCTCGCGATGCCCCATCTGAGTCATGGCATTATAAAGATGCGTACAAAGACTAATGCCCTTCTGATAGGCATAATGGGCCTGTTTGTAAGTGGCATTTGAGTGGCCTAACGAGAGTTTAATTCCACTATTTAACAATAAATCTAATTGCTCGTCCGTAAAGTTTTCGGCAGCGATGGTCATAATTTTTATAACGTCCTTGCCATATTTGATAATTTCTTCCAGTTCAGCATTCGTCGGTTTCCTTACATAAGCGGCCAGATGGGCACCACGCTTGGCTAAGTTCAGAAAAGGCCCCTCCAGATGCATACCTAATACACCCGAATCAGGATTCTTTTGCATGAAACTTTTAGTAGCTTCTATGCCTTTCAGAATATTTTCTAAAGGTGAAGTTATCAGACAGGGCAATACATGCGTAGTACCTAAAGCCAGGCTCGATTCATAAATATCCTGTATGGTTTCTTCTGTAGCGTATTGAGTAAAATAGTGCTTTTCTCCACCATTGATATGGGTATCAATAAAGCCCGGGGCAATATGCTTGCCTGCCAGGTCTATGGTGCGGGCACTTTCATACCCAAAATTCTCTATGGGTTCAATGGCTTTAATAATGCCGTTTTCAATAATAATCGTTTGGTTTTCAAGTATTTGGGTGCCGGTATGAATAGTGGCATGGGCAATAGCTGTCTGCATAGGAGAAATAGTGCTGAATTTTTTGGCAAGTTAGGAAAAAATGACTTCATGACAGTCGCTTATATTACATATAATTCTGCCATCTTGTCAGTAAATTTCGTATTGGCAAAAAAATTGACGAATTTTGCAAAAACAAAATAGTGTTTAAAAATGGCAGAGAATAAAGAAGGTCAAGAAATAAATGACGAACAAGTAGAAAATTTGGCAGAAGAAACAGTAGCTGAAGGTACAGAAACCGCTGAAGGGGAAGATAAAGTAGCTCAATTAGAAGCGCAAGTGGCCGAAGCTAAAGACAAATACCTACGCTTATATGCTGAATTCGAAAATTTCCGTCGCCGCACAGCTAAGGAAAAAATTGAAACGATTCAGAATGCCACTGAAGGATTGATAAAAGAATTGATTCCGGTAATTGACGATTTTGAACGTGCCAACAAATCTTTCGAGAGCGTAACAGAAGTAGAGCCTTTAAAAGAAGGTATCGCTTTGATATTTAATAAACTACAGAAAACCCTGGCAGCCAAAGGGTTGAAGCCGATGGAATCGAAGGATGCAGATTTTGATGTGGAATTACACGAGTGTATCACGCAATTTGCTGCTGGAGATGATAAGAAAGGAAAAGTGATTGACGAGGTAGAGAAAGGATATTTTCTGAACGATAAAGTTATCCGCTATGCCAAAGTGGTAGTGGGCAGTTAAGATATTAAGATTTATTAGTAGAAAGTGCCTCAAACAAGTATATCAAAGGTAATTACGGTAACTCAACCCCACCCTGGCCCTCCCCAACAATGGGGAGAGGGACTTAGGGAGTGGGCGGACGCCGCGCGGGTTGAAGCCTTATAAAATAATTTCCTATGCTTTTCTGAGACAACTTTAGCATTTATACACAATCATTATGGCACAAAAGAAAGATTATTACGAAGTATTAGGGGTAAGCAAAAGCGCTACAGAAGATGAGCTGAAAAAAGCCTATCGGAAGCTGGCTATTCAATATCACCCTGATAAAAATCCGGGGGATAAGACAGCAGAAGAGAAGTTTAAGGAGATTGCTGAAGCCTACGGAGTATTATCAGATGCCGAGAAACGCCAGCGTTACGACCAATACGGTCACCAGGGCATGGGTGGTGCCAGCGGATTCGGTGGTGCCGGGGTGAATATGGAAGATATTTTCAGTAGTGTATTTGGCGACGATAGTCCGTTTGGGAGTTTCTTTGGTGGAGGCGGCAGACGTGGTGCTGGCGGTCAACCTGTACGTAAAGGATCAGACCTTCGTATCAAACTGAAACTGGATTTAGAAGAAATAGCCAATGGCGTTGAGAAAAAGATAAAAGTAAAACGTTATGTTTCTTGTAATACCTGTAGTGGAAACGGCTCGAAGAATGGTAATTCACAAAAGACTTGTCAGACCTGTAATGGTTCAGGACAAATCCGTAAAGTGGTAAGTACCATGCTCGGACAAATGGTTTCTACCAGCACCTGTCATACTTGTCAGGGAGAAGGTAAGGTAATTGTAGAGCGTTGCGAAGTATGTTTTGGTGAAGGCCGTGTGTTGAACGAGGATCTAATCTCTATCAAAATTCCGGCAGGTGTAGGCGAAGGCATGCAATTATCAATGACAGGCAAAGGAAACGTACCAACCCGTGGTGGTGTAGCTGGCGACTTGCTTATAGTGATAGAAGAAGAAGAACATCCGGAATTGAAACGCGATGGCAATAATATCATTTATGATTTGAAACTGAACTTTGCTGATGCTGTATTAGGTAAAGAAACCGAAATACCAACCATTGGCGGCAGAGTAAAGATTAATATCAAAGCTGGTACGCAACCGGGAGAAATCCTGCGTCTGAAAGGCAAGGAGATACTGGCCCCGCCCGCTCGCGCCAGCCTTCCGGAAGCCCACACAAACAACAGTTGTCGGCACGGGGAAGGGCGTGGTAGCCTTCACCGCCGAGCTTTTCAAAAGAGCAATTTA
>CBIHRH010000635.1:0-3582 GCA_966212365.1 uncultured Emticicia sp.
GTAACACCACTCTTATTAGCTAAACCATTGTAAGTTTTCCATGCTTTTTCATACTCCGTTGCTCTCTGGAAAGCGTCCATATATATCTGTTCTACACCCATACGAGTAGCAGGGAAACGGGTAGTTGCTTGCGCGCTATTTCCTTGTTTTACGTTTTCACCTAACGCAAATTTGATAAAACCATCTGCACCTTTGATTAACAGGTTATTAGGATTTTCACCCCATTTCAATTTAATCAAAGCTGATTGACCGCCAATACAGTCAGCAGAGCCATGTAATAGCTGTGAAGAAGTAACCCCACCCGCTAATTGACGATAGATATTAATATCTTCTGAGTTCACCACATCTTCCTGACGAACCTCTGCTGATACACTTTGAACTTCGTTGATTGAGAATAAGGCAATGTGTGAGTGTTCGTCAAAAATACCATTGGTTAAGTGTTTGCCAGTTCCATCGATAGTTTTCGCACCTGCAGGAGCAGTCAGATTTTTACCAACCTGAGCAATTTTACCGTTTTGTAGCAATACATCTGTATTTTGTACAATACCCTCTTTTTCATTAGTCCAGACAGTTGCGTTTTTAATCAACATGGTTTCCTGTTGAGGTTTGGTTTCGCTACCGTAAGCCGTGAATGGGAATAATACTTTACCAATCTCAGCAGTCTTTGCTTTTGTGGTATCTTTCTTCGTAGTTTCTTTCGCCGCTTCTTTATAAATAGCCGACCATTTTACTTGTTTGCCATCCGGCAACACACCTTCACCTTTAATATTCTTACCATCATAATACCCACTCAAACGCGTATCATTCGGGTCTCTTCTTTCCAATTTTGTGGTGATAGTAAATAAGTCTGATAATCTGGTAACTTTAGTGGCAATCTTCACTGTATCATTTGCCAATACCTGATACTCAGGTTTGTCAATTTTACCAGAGATATTCAATTTTAAGCCCGTTTTTTCACCAATGGTCAAATCATACACCCCTCTCACATCAGTCACATTCATATCGCTGATAATGTACCTTTTACCCTGAATCCAGTTTTCGTAAATGACATTGTCTTTGTTGAAAAGATTATCAGAGGTAATAATGAAGTTGGCAACCATTCCTTTTTTCAAACTGCCCAAGATATTATCAACCTTCAATAATTTTGCAGGGGCGCTTGTCAAAGCTTCAAGTGCTTTATTTTCTGGTAAACCATTTTCAATGGCTTTTCTAAGGTTTGCCCAGAAATCAGTTTTATTTCTTAGACCATTCGTAGTTAAGGCAAAGTTAATTCCTGCTTTAGAAACATACCCTGCATTATAAGGAGCCATTTCCCAATGTTTCATTTCAGTCAATGAAACCTGCGACGCATCAAATGGATCCTCCACATCATACGCTGTAGGGAAGTTTAAAGGAAGAATCAATGAACTACCTAATGCTTTAATTTCGTCCAGACGTTGGTATTCGTCACCAATTCCTTTAAAAATATACTGAACACCAAATTCTTTACCGATTTTATCTCCTCTCAAAACAGCTAATTTATCAGTAGCTTCATAGATTTGTGGTAAACCCTGAATCTCATTGAAAGCCTCTAACGAAAGGTTTCTTTCTTCTTTATTACCACCTTTTTTATACCATTCGGCATCATAATAAGTCTGACGAAGCAATGCCACAGAACCCATCATAGATACCGGATAGGTTTGCGTAGAAGTACCTTTGCTTAATGAATAATGAGCAGATGATTTTTCTTTGATTAATAAATCATGTTCTTTACCATCACCCAAAGCAACTAAAGCACCCGAACCACGCACAATACCGTCAGCAATATGAACACCAGCCGCACCAAAACCGATTTTTCTCATTTCTTCGGCTTTTTGTGCATTGGCTTTAAATTCTTTCCCTGCCTCTACCTCTGGTTTTACTGCCTGATTCCAATCATAAGCGCCTTTTTTGCTGCTTTCCATTTGACCGCCACCAAAACCACCACGGCCACCACCTTGTGGACGAACGATTTCCGGCATGCCATAATCTGAATAAATGTCAATCAGACCTGGGTAAATTCTTTTACCTTTAAGGTCATAAACTACCGTTCCGTTCGGAACTTTAAGGTCTTTGCCAACTGATTCGATAACACCATTTTTGATATAAATCATGGCGTTTTCAAGAACCGTTTGGGCGTCAACTACAATGGTTGCATTTTTGAAAGCATACTGTCCCGGACGTTCGTCATAAACGCCATTGCGAGGAAAAGTAACTTGTGAAAATGCTTTAATGTTGATGAGTAGAATGAAAAAACTGAGAAGGATTTTCTTCATGGATAGGTTTGTGATGTTTGGTTAATGATATTGCGAATTTGATAATTTTGCCTTAATAAACAAAACTATTAATACTTTTGCAGTTAGAATCGTCTAAATGTTATAAAAACGCTTTTAAAAGTGAAAATCAATAGACAGAGTGCAATCTCAAAATTTAACTTTTTTTCGGCTGAAAGTACCCCATTTTTATTCATAATCGACTTTCAGGGCGAAAATTGTGTGATAGAACCGCTTGACAGGATTGACAGTAAGGAGCTTAAATTTTGGGTAAATGGGAAGACAAATGTGATTGTTGAAACAGATGATTTTGAGGAAAGGGAAGAGGTAAGACTGGAAAAATTCCCCATAGATTTTTCGCAATACAAAAAAGGGTTTAACTACGTACAGAAGAATATTTTTCAGGGAAATAGTTTTTTGACTAATTTGACCTGCGAAACACCTATCAGCTTAAATATAAACCTTTTAGATGTTTTCAAGAGAAGTCAGGCAAAATACAAACTCTGGTGGAAAGACCAGTTTGTGTGTTTCTCGCCAGAAATTTTTGTACAGATTAATGAAACAGGCAAGATTTCATCTTTCCCGATGAAAGGTACAATTGACGCCTCAATACCCAATTCAGAAACTATTCTGCTAAACGACCAAAAAGAGTTTTACGAGCACACTACTATCGTAGACCTGATTCGCAATGATTTAAGTAGTGTAGCAGAAAAAGTATGGGTCGAAAAATTCAGATATATTGATAGAATAGAAACTCAGGATGGAAGCCAGCTATTACAACTAAGCTCCCAGATTAGCGGAATACTACCGGAAGACTGGCGAGAGCATTTAGGCGAAATTCTATTCAGAATGTTGCCGGCAGGCTCAATCTCGGGTGCACCTAAAGCTAAAACCGTTGAAATTATTCAGACGTCAGAAAAAGAGACTTATCTAAGGGCCGAGAATGAAACCAACAAAAGAGACTTTTACACAGGTATCCTCGGTATTTTTGATGGTAAAACATTAGATTCCGGAGTAATGATTCGGTTCATAGAGCAGAAGGCAGATGGAAGTTTGACCTTCAAGAGTGGGGGAGGAATAACAGCGAATAGCATTGCAGAAAAAGAATACGAAGAAATGATTCAGAAAATATATGTCCCTATTGTTCGAAACCATAAAGCTGCAAAACCGAAAATTGCACAATCTTGCTTACCATAATCAAAGGATGGAGCAAAGCCAAAAGGATTTGTTGGGCAAAGAGCAAAAAGTAGATTTAGCAGAAATCATACAAATACCTGATTGGGTAGGAGAG
>CBIHRH010000636.1:0-3574 GCA_966212365.1 uncultured Emticicia sp.
AATGGTACCAATACAACCTTTTTATCAAAAGATACGACAGCATCTGGTGTAAAAGTTCTTAAAATGGTAGCCGGAACAGGTACACAACTGGCAGCTGGTCAGACAGCTACCGTAAAATATACCGGATACCTTGCCAGCACTATCAAACAATTTGATACGGGGCAATTAGATGTGTATCTGGGTGGTGGTAGTGTAGTGAAAGGTTTTGATGAAGGTTTACAGAAACTGAAGGTTGGTGATAAAGCGGTTCTTGTTTTCCGTTCAGAATTGGGTTATGGGGTGCAGGGGGCACAGGATCAGACGACCGGTGCGTTTAAAATACCGCCATATTCGCCTTTAATCTTTGTTGTAGAGATCAAGAGTACCAAATAAAAGTCATTATTTTTTGTAATTTTAAAGCCCCTGAACTTTTCGGGGGCTTTATCGTTTTATAGTACAACAGTTTTTTAAACTATGGGAAAAATATCCAAAGACCTTGAAAAGGCGATTCTGAGCCAACCTGCCAAAGAAAAAGATAAAATACTTTTACGCTTGATCGGTAAGAGTGAATTACTAATAGAACAATTACAGTATCAACTGCTGGAAAATGAAACTTTTTTAAATGACAGACGGGATGAAATTAAAAAGAGTATCCAACGGGTTTCAAAAATGGCTCATAGTACACCAGGTTGGATGATGATGGATATGCGGGATTTGAATGCCAGAATTACCCAACATGTGAAAGTAACCAAAGATAAATATGGTGAAATAGAACTGACTCTTTATTTATTAAATAGTTTCTTCGAAAATCAGTTTTCATTGCTTGAGAAATATAATAGTAAGTCAGATACAGTGGCACTTTATATCGCCAAGCGCACAGAATTTGTAATAAAAAAACTGCCCAAACTTCACGAAGATTATTACATAGAATTTGAGCGGGATGTTAATAAATTATTAGAGCGAGTGCATAAGTATGCCCCTGCTTATTATGCCCGACAAATGGACTTACCCAAAAGCTGGGAGTATTAATCTTTTTGCATGAGTTCAGAAACCTGACGGGCAATAGGGTCAGGCGATTGCTGTAAATGCTCGACTACTCTTTGATAATCTTCCGGGTTTCTGTTTTGCGAGAGTTTGTACTTGGCCTGTATATCCGTAATTTCTATCTCAAAACCTACAATAGCACGCATCTGATTTTCCACCATTTTTTCTGACATCCTTTCAAGACTCACCGGATTCTCAGAAGCCATTTCATACTTGTCCACCAGTTTCTTTAACGATTGCCATAAGGCCTGCCCTTCAATAATCCTGATTTTGCCATATACATGCACGGCCACGTAGTTCCAGGTAGGTACGCTTTCGCCCTTGTACCATGAAGCAGAAATATAAGCGTGGGGGCCTGTAAAAATGGTTAATACTTCTTTGTTTTCATCAAAACTACGCCATTGTTCATTTGCTCGCGCTAAATGCCCGCAAAGCACCTTTTTGCCTTCTCTTTCCTCCAATTCAATCGGAATATGCGTAGCAAGTGGAAGCCCATTTTCTGTACTTACTAAAATGCTGAAGCTATTCTGACGTATAAATTCCTCTATTTCTCCGGCATTTTCGTTCTTAAATATTTTCGGTATATACATGCTTACTCAAAACTTCTGATAGTGTCTGAAATAATCTCAATACAATCCCACAGTTGCGATTCTGTCATGACCAAAGGAGGAGCTAAACGTATTTTATTACCATGCGTAGGTTTAGCCAATAAGCCATTATCTTTTAATTTGTTACAGATATCCCAAGCCAAATCAGAGTCTTCAGTAGTCTCAATTAAAATGGCGTTTAATAAACCTTTCCCACGTACTTGTGTAACAATAGCTGTCGTATCCACCAGCTTCTGCATTTCCTGGCGAAAGATATTTCCTAAGCGCTCAGCATTTTCTGCCAGGTTTTCGTCTTTCACTACTTTCAATGCTTCCATAGCCACAGCACAGGCTAGCGGGTTACCACCGTAAGTAGAGCCATGCTCGCCCGGTTTTAGGATAAGCATAATTTCATCATCTGCCAATACTGCTGAAACCGGTAAAACTCCTCCTGAAAGGGCTTTGCCAAGGATAATCATATCAGGACGGATATTATAGTGGTCAGTTGCCAGTAGCTTGCCAGTTCTGGCGATACCTGTCTGAATTTCATCGGCAATGAAAAGCACATTACTGGCTTTGCACATTCTATAAGCTTCGGGTAAATATTGGTTGTCAGGTACTACTACACCTGCTTCTCCTTGTATTGGTTCTACAATAAAACCTGCAATATAGGGGTCGTTGATTAGTGCCTCTTCTAAGGCTTCTATATTGTTATAAGGCACTATTTCTATGCCTGTCATATATGGCCCGAATTCTTTTTTGGCTGTAGGGTCAGTAGAAGCTGAAATAACTGATAGCGTACGGCCGTGAAAATTGCCTCCGGCAAAAATAATTTTTGCCTTGTTTTCAGGAATACCTTTTACCTGATAGCCCCATTTGCGGCATAGTTTCATGGCTGTTTCTACAGCCTCTACACCTGTATTCATAGGCAATACACGGTCGTAGCCAAAATATTGTGTGATATATTCTTCAAAACGACCCAGCATTGAATTATAAAATGCCCGTGAAGTAAGCGTCAGTTTTTGAGATTGCTCAATTAAAGCATTGATGATGCGAGGATGACAATGCCCCTGATTAACCGCGGAATAAGCCGATAGAAAATCGTAGTAACGTTTGCCTTCAACATCCCATACATATACGCCTTTCCCTTTGTCTAAAACAACCGAAAGGGGATGGTAATTATGAGCTCCGTAGCGTTCTTCTAATTCAATGAGTTGTTCGCTTAATTGAGTGTCTACTAACATAGCTGTAGTATTTAATATTTCTTTGGTACAGGTATACGACAAAAATGTTAAAATGACTTATAATAAACAATAATTAAGTTATATTTACTCTATTGATTAAAAATAAGAAAAATAATATCACTTAAAAGGATAATAAAAATTACTTTGACTTATGGTAAATGAAGAATTTTTAGATGATTTTGATAAACAAATTCTGATTCAACTAGAAAAAGATGGCCGGAAGCCTTATTCGGAAATTGCCAAAAATCTGAATATTTCTAATACAATGGTGCATCAGCGCATTGCCCGTATGAAGAAAGTTGGCATTCTGAAAGGGGCAGGAATTATTTTAGACGAACGGAAGTTAGGATATGAGTGGAGTGCCTTTACGGGTATTATTCTGAAAGAAGATTCAGACTCAAAACTAATTATTGAAGAACTCAGAAAAATACCCGAAGTAACCGAATGTTATTATATCACAGGGGAATACACCTTGTATACCCGCATCGTGGCTAAATCAAGCGAGCACATGCGGAGGGTATTATATGATAAGATTGATAATATCAACGGCGTGCTCAAAACAGAGTCAATGATTGACTTTGGAGCCGCCTTCAAACGAAATGTGAGTGTAGAGCTATAAGTTTGTTATTGGCATAAAGATAGGCCTGATGCCCAAAAACGGATTCAAAGTAGAGACAGGGCAATGTGCCAGACGAAGTAGAGTTGTACCCGTTTATGGCG
>CBIHRH010000637.1:0-3568 GCA_966212365.1 uncultured Emticicia sp.
AAAGCACGAAACCCCACACCCTAAATCCCTCCGCAGCGGCGGCCGCTCCCCAACAGTGGGGAGAGGGACTTTTACTCCCTTCCCCACTGTTGGGGAAGGGTTGGGGATGGGGTCATACAAAGTACTATTTGACCGAAAAAAATTTCAGACCAATTCTTACAAAGCTTTATTTTTGTCGGTTAAACCAGAAATATACGGGAATCCCGATGGCTACAATGCCCAAACCAGGATAAGTGAACTGTGGTTTTTCTTTCACTAATATCAAAACGATAATGGAAGCAACAATCACATATAGCATCGGAATGATTGGATAACCCGGTGCTTTAATCGGACGCTCAGCCTCAGGCATTCTACGGCGTAGAATGAAAATTCCATAAATAGTAAAGGCATAGAACAAAATTACAATGCCCATCAGATAATCTAATAAATCACCATATTTACCTGTTAAGCATAAAAAAGATGCCCAGAAACATTGCCACCAAAGCGCATTTTTAGGTACGCCACGCTCAGATAATTTGCCAAAGTTTTTGAAGAACAAGCCATCTTTTGCCATGGTATAATACACACGTGCGCCAGAAAGAATCAAACCATTATTACAACCAAAAGTAGATACCATAATGAGCATAGCTACTACTACAGTAAGGGTTTGTCCACCAATCAGATTGGCTGCTGCTGCCGCAACTCTATCTTCACTCGCAAACTGAATTCCTCTGCTGAATACATCTGCACCATCAGGCGAACCTTTTAGTGGTAGTATGCACAGATACGCAATATTCATTAATATATAGAGAACTGTTACTACTAATGTTCCGATTGCCAAACCTCTTGGGATGGTTTTCTTAGGTTCTACCACTTCATCGCCTGCAAAGGTTAATCCATTCCATGAATCGCTAGAGAACAAAGTACCTACCTGCGTTACACCCAAAGCAAGAACGATAGCAAAACCACTAATGGCTGTAGTAACCCATTCGCCATTTACTTCTTTGATGCTTGATGCTTCAAACATATTAGAGAAGTTCTGAGAAATCACATCCGCATTGGCACCTAATATAAAGCCCAGAATAATCAATAAGGCAATGGCAGCTAATTTGGTAGTACTGAAGATATTCTGAATGGTTTTACCCTCTTTTACCCCTCTGGTATTAGCATAAGTAAGGATTATAATACTGATAATGGCCAATAAACGCTGGGAGGTGAGTTTAAAAGAGGTATCACCAATAGCAAAAAACTCATGCTTATCGCTGATGAAATCAGGGAACAATACACCTGAATACTTAGCAAATGCTACAGCTACAGCTGCAATAGTACCAGTCTGAATTACGGCAAAAAACGACCAACCGTAGAGGAAGCCCGTGAGTTTTCCATAGGCTTTTTGCAGGAAAACATACTGCCCTCCGGCATGAGGAAACATGGCGGTTAACTCGCCATAACATAGGGCAGCTGCCATAGTCAGGATACCTGCCACAAGCCAGGAGGCTAAAAGCCAACCTGTTGAGCCAACCTGACGAGCCACGTCAGCACTCACAATGAAAATTCCAGAGCCAATCATCGACCCTGACACGAGCATCACAGCATCGTATAAGCGGATTTCTTTCTTGAAATTTGCCAATTTGATTAGGGGTTAGGTATAGTTATTAATAGATGAAATTATGATTTTTCAGATGGTCAAAAATAATCTGATCAACAGCCGAGCTTTTATCTTTATCCGCATAGGTCAGCCATGCTAACTCCTCAATCTCTGCATCGGGTGTCAACTCACCCTGATAATCAGCCAGATAGCAGGTCATTACAACCGTAATTCCCTCAGCATGCCCGTGTGCCTGTGCTTCAAATTTTCCGATGAATTGCAATGATTCAGGTATCAGGTTAACGGTCAGTTCCTCTTTTATTTCTCTTGTCAAAGCTTCTTCATCGCTCTCTCCGGCTTCTCTTTTGCCGCCCGGGAAATACCAGGTATCCTTTCCCTTGCTGCGTGTGCTTAAAACCTTACGGTCTTTAATATAGAGCCAGGCCAGCTTATCAATCCATTGCATGCCTATTTCTTCGCTAATTTACTATTTTGATAACCATAAGCAAAATATATTACCAGACCGATAATCATCCAGATAATAAACATGCGCCAGTTAGTCCAGCCTAGTTCTGTCATCAGGTAAAGATTGGTTAATATACCCAATACTGGCAATAGTGAGAAGTTATATTTAAAGCTCATAATAGCCAACACTAACCATACTATCCAGAAAACAACCAATAGAGGTCTTTCACTAAGATGTGCCATTACATCTCCTTGCGAATAAGTCAGATATAAACCTATCAGCAGCAAAGGCGCTGCAAAAAATTTGGCATTGATATAGGGAATCTTGAATTTAGCATTTTTGCTCATCCCATTGGCATCTAAAAACAAAACTCCTGCGCAAACTAAGATAAAGGCAAAGAAAGTACCCACACTGGTAAGGTCAACAAAGAAACTCATTTTAAAGAAAAGCGAAGGAACAGCTACCAGAATACCCGTAATAATGGTGGCGAAGCCAGGAGTTTTAAATTTAGGGTGAATCTCACCAAACTTCTTGCCTAATAAACCATCGCGACTCATGGTCATCCAGATACGTGGCTGTCCGATTTGGTACGCCAATAAGGCACTTGTAATAGCCACCACAGCACTGACCGAAATAACTCCTGCAACAAAATCGAAGCCTACTTTTGAGAAGACATAGGCTAATGGGTCGGCTACGTTTAGCTCTTTATAACTCACCATTCCGGTTAATACAGTAGTGATTAATACATAAAGTACGGTACAGATAAGCAAGCAGAGCAACATGGCTCTTGGTAAATCTCTCTGAGGATTTTTGGCTTCTTCGGCCGTTGTAGAGATAGAGTCAAAACCTATAAAAGCAAAGAAAACAGAAGCAACCCCGCTCAATACCCCATTGACACCGTTAGGTGCAAAAGGAGACCAGTTTTCAGGCTTTACATAAAATACACCTACAATAATTACCAATAAGATAACACCTAATTTAAGTGCTACCAATATATTACTCGCATTACGCGATTCCTTGATTCCAATATAACAAAGAGAAGTAATTAAAACTGTAACCAATCCGGCTGGCAGATTGAAAATCAATTTGATAAAACCAAAATCCGGGGCCTCCTGAAAGGCTTTTGCCAATATTTTCTGACCCTCTGTAATATCTTTTCCATTAGCAATAACCACTTCAAAAGCTTCTTTGGCAGAGGTATAATCGGTAGCCAGCCACATAGGGAAATGAATGCCGAAACCCTCGAGCATGGAAATAAAATAGCTTGACCATGAAATGGCAACCACCATATTAGACACAGCATATTCGAGAATCAACGCCCAGCCGATAATCCAGGCTAAAACCTCACCAAAAGATACATAGGCATAAGTATAGGCACTACCACTCACAGGTACCATTGAGGCAAATTGTGCATAGCTTAAAGCCGTGAAAACGCAGGCAATCGCCACAAAGATAAATAGGAGCGATACGGCAGGGCCGCCATTGAAACTCGCCAGACCGATGGTGCTGAAGATTCCGGCACCGATGATGGCTGC
>CBIHRH010000638.1:0-3560 GCA_966212365.1 uncultured Emticicia sp.
AAAATTATTATGGTTTTGGACTATCTTTTACCAGTTTAAGGGCTTGTTCGATATAGATTTCTCCGGTCATTTCTCCTAAACTGGTCCGGCTGACATATTCGTATCGTTTGAAGCTATTGAAATCTACTTTAGTAAGCATATACCCAAAGGCATCATTCGTAAGCCCGAATAGAAACGGCAATTTGGTATTCATATTACGTTTTACATAATAGCCGATATTAGGTAATGCCTCACCGGGTATAGTCAGAATCTGTGCAGGGCCAATATTGAGTAAATTCAATTGGGTACTTACCGTATTTTCCTTATTCAAATCATGCTTCAAAGGAGAGTTTTTCAGAATATAACGCATAATTTCTGAATCAACCGGAAACTCTATTTTGCGTGCAACACAATAGATATTCGGATTCTCTAATACCGGTGCTTTTTCTACAATTCTCAGGGCTTCATCAGCCAATAATTCTCCGATTCTGATACATTCTTCCCATGTATTGGCTTCTTTTTGTCCTGCTCCTTCTTTGCCATATTCCAGGCGGGTATCAGCCGTTACCATTCCACCTTGTGCGCCGTTCATGAACAAGGCAATCCCTCCTACCTTTGATTCGATGCGGTCATACAATGGGCCACACAAATCCGGGCTTAAAATGCTTCTGCCTGAACCTATTACTTCCGGATGAACAGCATAATTTACAAGAGTAGCGATGGGTTTTCCTTGCTTGCTGCCTGTAGTGGCAATGGCTTGAATGATTCCACAACGAGGGTCATATAACGCAGGTGCATAATAGTTATATGCTATCTTACCTTTGGCTTCATCGACCGCAATCTTTAAAGAAGCTGGCTCTAATTTGCTGATGGCTTCGTTCACTGCCTCGGCAATTTGTTGCACGCACCAATCAAGATATTTCAAATCGGCAGATGATTTTCCGGTTGCATCAGGGAAAGCATAAGCATCGGGGCCACTATGAGTGTGTGTAGCACCAATAAGAATATTTTCGGGTGGAATACCTTTGATTAAAGCCCTTGATTTATTGCCTAAGATAGAAGTCCAGCCCAGATTATCTACATTGACAATAGCAATTCGGGTAGAACCCTTTTCAAACACCATTGCTCTGGCAAACAAATCTCCCTTTTTCTCGGTAGTAGGCTTGGGCGTGCCAATTCCACCCGAGGCAGGTAATAAGGGATTAGGTGTAATCACTCTGAGCGCTGCTCCTACTTTTAAAGTCTGGGAATAACCAACTGAAACGTTAAAAAGGCAATAAATAATCAGGGTAATAGAAAAGGCATACTTTTTCATTCTTGTGATAGGTAGTTTAGATGCTAAGTTCGCGCTTTAAAAAATCATAATCCGGTTGAAATCGGATTAAATTTCATAGAAATACCTCTACGCTTGCATTCTTTATACTAATAGTCCTTTAGAAAGTACTATTGCTACGTAATTTTTTTTGGTTGAATAAATTAAAATAAATGGCCGGTTTATAAAGAAATAACCTGCCTGAAAATATAAATCAGCCATCAGGAATTAAACGATAAAACCCGTTGGGTAACGGGTTTTGTCTTTTAATTCCGATTTTAGAAGATATAACTAACTTTAGTCAAAGCAAAACTGATTAAATCTAAGTATATAGATAGAAGACCTTAGAAACTTATCTTGTCCCTCTGGATGGCAATTGGATTGAAATCGTTTTACCGGTTGTCCGAGCTTTTTTCAGGTTTTTCTTTCTTGGGTCAGGGATAGCCAATGAAGCCAATGAACAGCTTAACAGAATAACTAATGTGAGTATCTTTTTCATGAGGAAGTCTTGTTTAGAATTATTTACAGTTAGAATACGCAAATAAATAGGTGTATTTATCATTGGCTACTTTATTTTCAGTTACCTGTTGCGTCGGGTACCCATTTTCATTATAGGTAAATTTATTAATGACATCCCAGGTAAGACGGGAAGTTGTTGTAAATTTCTCGTAGTTTTCATCATACTGGGTAGTAGCCTGTGCTGCAGTAACCAACATATTTGGCGTAGTAAGATTGAGCGGAATTGAATAAATCAGGTCAAAGGTAAATAAAGAAGGATCGAAAGGGTGCCCTTTTACTGCCAGATTAAATTTTTTCTTGCTTTTATCTGTTTCGTATGATTTTACCTGATAATCGTCCACAATATTATTGCCTGACCGTATAGTCGAACGGGAGAATAACCCATCTGGGCCATTATATTCATAGGTGCAGGTTAATTGGTCTGCCTTTGTTAATATATTTGTAATGCGTTTCTGAGCATCCATCTTAACAACAAATTGCTCTACCATTTCTCCATTCACATCTAAGAAGTCAACCCTTGTCAATGCTCCATTATTATCATAAATATAATTGTCGATGTCGCCTATTGAATTAGTGACTTTTGCTAAATTACCTGCTGCATTATACTCAAACTTAATCGTTATACTTTGTGATTGATTACTCCCGTCTTTCCAGCTGTATAATACTTCTCCCAACTGATTGTTTGCATTATATTTATATGCGTAAGTACTACCATCGTAGCCGGTTTCCTGCTGAAGTTGGCATTCTTTAGCAACGGGAGTTTCGGGTTCTGTTTTTTCCGTTTTACAGGCAATAACGAATAAAATAAGAATAGAGCAAATGATTTTTTTCATTGTCGGGTAGATGGTTAATGATTAAAACTATAAGGTTGTCTGTGTTAAAATGTTCTATCAAGGTTACTGAATTGATTTAATAAACTTGTTTGAAACCGGTTGTTTTGCAGAAACCTATACTGCCATTTTGTTGATTTTCGGGATTTGACTCTGAAAATCCGGTTATATTTATTAAATTCCCCTGGTTTCAGAACGCATACCAACCGGTTCAGAAAAGCCTCGGAATTGAGTGGGACAAAGTTCATCAGAAAGGCAGCTCTGTTCAATAAGGCAATTGCCGTATTTTTACTTTTTAAATAACCCCAGATGAAGTCACTGCTACTTTATTGGGTTCTGTTTACTATCATTTTTTCAGGTAGTATTCGCGCCCAAAACAGAATTGATTATTTCAAAGATGCCGGTAAGCAGTTGTCTGTCAATACAGTTGCTAACAAATCATTTCAGATACTTCAGGATAATCATATCAATTTCGGGCAGGATAGTGCCAATCACTGGCTTAGGGTACATATACGGAATAATACATCCCACTACGAAAAATACTTCTTCGAAATAGGTTTTGTATGGCTCGACTCTGTCTATTTCTATCAGGAGGATTTCAAATTGATTAAAGCACTTGCCTGGCAAACGCCTTTTTCAGAAAGGCTTTATCCGCACCGGAATTTTATCCTGCCTGTTTTGTTAAAACCACAAAGCGATACCACCGTTTATGCGAGATTATATAAAAGAAGAATGCTGATTAAGGGAGAAGTAGGTATCGAGAACGAAGAAATTTTCTTTTCAGATCGTATTTTTGACACAAGCTTTTATAGCTTCTTTACAGGCATTGTGGCAATAGTTTTTGTCTTTGCCATCGCCGTTTTTTTCACTAATAACGATAAAGTTTAACTTTATTAAGACTTTTATATATTATTTTGTTT
>CBIHRH010000639.1:0-3554 GCA_966212365.1 uncultured Emticicia sp.
TGCTGAGGCGACAGATTAGAAAACTCAAAATTCATTTGGGTGATATCCACTACACTGAAATCGTACTCATTGGTCATGGTGAGGCATTCTGTCGGACAAACGGTTGTACATAGTCCACAGAAACAGCACTTGGCCATGTCAATATCAAACTTGGCAGCATACAGACGAATCGGAGAGCCATCAGATGCATAACTGATGATTTCAGAAGATTTAATGGGCTCAATATCAATGCAATCGACAGGACAAATCTTGGCACATTTATCACATACAATACAATCATCAATCTCACAATCTAGTTGATAACGGCCATTATCCGGCACCAACATTGATTCATGTGGGAATTGAAGCGTAACAATTCCTGTATCCTGCTGAAAATAATCGGGGCTCTGTATTGAAATGGGTTTTCTGCTTTGTCTTGCATTCCAGAAATGCCGCAACGTCAGGCTCATGCCTTTTACTGTTGTTTTTATCCCAAGTCTTATATCTCTAAAATATCCCATTTACAATATCCTGTCAGTAGAGTCTATTCTATAGGCTCTGTAGGTTAATCCTTGTGCAAATATAAACTCAAATTTGCCATTTCATCTTTAAAACCCTAATTTTGACAAAAAGATTTGCGTACCAAAGGTTTCTGTTCAAAAGTTTAAGCTAATTTAAAGATTGTAAATCTTTAAACACTATACATTAAAGGATAAACACCTTTCAACAATGCGACAATTATTCACGCTAACATTAGAGCCGGAAGTGGCTCTTGACGATATGGCTTTACGCCAGTTTCTACTCAAACAAGCTTCTTTGCCTGCCACAACTGAAGAAGTTTATGTTCAAAAACTCCGACAATCTATTGATGCCCGTAACAGGCAGGTAAAAGTAAATCTGGAAGTTGAATTATATATAGGAGAAAAACCTGCTCCTGTAATGGAGTTTCAGAAAGATTATCTTGATGTTAGCAAAAACAAACAAGCCATTGTTGTTGGCGCAGGACCTGCCGGATTATTTGCCGCTTTGCGTCTGATAGAATTAGGCATTAAACCTATAGTATTGGAACGAGGCAAAGATGTACAGGCACGCAGAAGAGATTTATCTGCTATTAACAAAGACCACGTGGTTAATCCTGATTCAAACTATTGTTTTGGTGAGGGTGGCGCAGGGACTTATTCAGATGGGAAACTCTATACCCGTTCCAAAAAACGCGGAGATATTAGACGGATTTTAGAGATATTGGTGGCACATGGTGCTACTTCACAGATTTTAGTGGATGCACATCCACATATCGGCACCAATAAGTTACCTAATGTAGTAGCTGATTTAAGGGAAAGCATTTTAAAAGCCGGTGGAGAAATTCACTTTAATACCAAGGTTACAGATTTAACGATTGCCAATAATCAGATTAAAGGCGTAGATACTCATGACGGACAGCATTTTGAAGGAGTTGCGGTGATATTAGCCACTGGCCATTCGGCAAGAGATATTTTTGAGTTACTACACAAAAAAAATATCCTGATTGAAGCCAAACCATTTGCTATGGGTGTGCGAATAGAACATCCCCAATCTTTGATTGACCAGCATCAATACCATAGAGAAGAAAGAGGCATATTACCTGCTGCTGCTTATAGCCTGGTGGCGCAGACTTACTATAAGAATATTCAACGTGGGGTATTCAGTTTTTGCATGTGTCCGGGTGGTTTTATAGTTCCGGCTGCTACCGATGAAGGTGAATTAGTGGTAAATGGTATGTCACCGAATAGACGAGATTCTAAATATGCCAACTCCGGTATCGTGGTGGCTATTAATGAAGCTGACTGGCAAAAAAACAAGAAACTGGGTGCTTTGGCGGGATTAGAGTTACAAAAAGAAGTAGAACAGAAAGCTTTTAATTATGCTGTAAAAAGCCGCCAGTATGCCCAAATCAATCAGGAGAAAAAACTTCAGGAAAGCAATTCTATCACCCATTGTCAACTTGCCCCAGCGCAACGATTGCTTGATTTTTTGAATAGCAAAATATCATCATCTTTAAAGTCTACCTCTTATCAACCCGGGCTTGCTTCTTTGGATATGGCAGAAGTTTTGCCCGATATTATTGCCCATCCATTGCAAGACGGATTCAAGCAATTTGGCAAAATGATAAAAGGCTATGTCACTAATGAAGCGCAATTAATTGGAATTGAAAGCCGGACATCATCACCAGTCAGGATTCCACGAGATAAAGAAACTCTTGAACATACGCAGATAAAAGGGCTTTTTCCATGCGGTGAAGGGGCAGGTTTTGCAGGTGGAATTGTATCGGCAGCTATGGATGGAGAGAGGTGCGCAGAGCAATTGGCTAAACTTTACGGTGCTTAATTTAGAGCCTGTTTAAATATTTTTGCTTAAATTGCCAAAACTATATTAACCTAAAGAAGCAATAGCATCGTGAATTTCGCTGAATTTATCAGTAAGCTTTCCTATCGATTGACTAATTATCCATTACCGGGACATGAAGAAATCGTAAAAAGGATGTCGCCTAACCGTATGCGGTTAAAAGGAGAACCTAATGAGAGTACCCGTAGAAGTGGGGTCTTGATTTTGTTTTATCCAAAAGGGGAAGACATCTATTTGCCTCTCATTCTTCGACCTCAATATGATGGTGTGCATGGTGGACAGATGGCGTTCCCGGGTGGCAGGGCCGAATTGAAAGATAAGAATATTCAGGCAACAGCCTTACGAGAAGCACAGGAAGAGATAGGTATTAAAGCATCTGATGTAAAAATTATAGGCAACCTTACAGAGTTATATATCAACCCATCAAATCTGCTTTGTCAACCTGTATTGGGTTATATTAATTATCGGCCTGATTTTTATCCTGATGAGCGTGAAGTAGCAGCTATTCTGCAAGTTCCTTTATCTGATTTTGTGAACCCAGATACTGTACAAACCCGCTTAGTAGAAGCCAGAGGATACAAATTTGAAACACCTGGCTTTATTATTCAGGAGCAAATTGTATGGGGAGCTACAGCCATGATGATTGCTGAATTGATTGAGATTATGAAAGATTTAGAATAAAAAACGAGAAGATAATCAATCCTCTCGTCCTTCCTTGCGATTGGCGTCTGCCATCCTTACAATTTTTGAAAATTCCATTATCCTTCGTAGCTAATTAATTTCTCATTTTTTCGTAAAATTATTTTGATTTGCAATTCGCGATTTGCAAATTGCAAATTATTAATAGAAACTTATGAAAAAGCACAATGGTATGCGTCCACAAGATATTGCTATAATAATGGCAATTATTGCAGATTCAATGACACCTAATAAATGGAGTAACATCGAAGACTCAAGTAATGACGCTCCAGTATTGGATTTTGTAAAAATCCCAATGAGCAACAAGAAAATTTCTCAAATACTTCAAATTAGTGAGTCTGAAGTTTCGGAATCATTATATCGATCAAGTTTTTCCGGTTTAATTGATAATACAAAGAGGAAAAAAGTTAACCAAAAAGCCTTATTGGATTTCTTACTTTACGGTATAAAATACGTTTTCCCAACTCGCCCAGCCTCATTTGGGAGAGGTATTG
>CBIHRH010000640.1:0-3539 GCA_966212365.1 uncultured Emticicia sp.
ACCCTAATTCAATCATGCTTTCAGCCTCTACTTCACTAGCGCTTTTTGGCGATACGGATCCTGTCGATCAGATTGTAAAAATCAATAACGAAACCAATGTAAAAGTGACAGGGGTATATGAAGACCTGCCTTTAAATTCCCAATTTAATGAACTCAAATTTATATGTCCTTTTGATTTATGGGTTGCGCAAAACAAATGGATAAAAGAAAGAGCCCTCACCGATTGGGACAATCATTTTCTTAAAATTTATACACAGATAAATGATAAAACAGATTTCGCACAGGCAACAACGAATATTAAGGATGCTGTTTTGAGTAATTTGGGAGAAGGCTTTAAAGAACAGGCTAAACACAAACCGCAAGTTTTTCTGTTGCCTATGAGCGACTGGCATCTGCGCAATTATATACGTAATAAGTTGGATACCGAATCTATGCGAATGGTGTGGCTGATTAGTATTATCGGTGCCTTTGTATTGCTATTGGCGTGTATTAATTTCATGAACCTCAGCACTGCCAGGTCTGAAAAACGTGCCAAGGAAGTAGGGGTTCGCAAGGCCATTGGCTCCATGCGTACACAGCTCATCTGGCAATTTTTCAGTGAGTCGTTTTTAGTAGTTGTCTTTGCTTTCTTTCTGTCGCTTTTGTTTGTAGCACTTAGCCTGGACTGGTTCAATCAATTGGCGGCTAAGGAAATGAAATTACCTCTGACGAATCCTTATTTCTGGTTGATAAGCCTTGGATTTATTCTGCTTACCAGCCTTTTAGCTGGTAGCTATCCGGCCTTGTATCTTTCATCATTTCAACCTGTGAAGGTACTCAAAGGAACATTCAGAGTCGGGCGATTTGCTTCTATGCCACGTAAAGTTTTAGTAGTTGTGCAGTTTACGGTTTCAGTTACTCTGATTATAGGTACTATCATCGTGTTCAAACAAATTCAGTTTGCCAAAAATCGTCCTGTTGGTTATACCCGTGAGGGAGTGATTATGGTAGAAATGAAATCAGGTGATTTTTACGGAAAGCATGATTTACTACGAAACGAATTAATAAGTACAGGTGCAGTGAGTGAAATGTCAGAATCGATGGGAAAGCCCACAGAGATATGGTCTGGCAATAATGGCTTTGAGTGGAAGGGCATGACTCCTGATAAGAATAAGAGTTTTGGCTCACTGATGGTATCGCCCGAATACGGTAAAACCTTAGGCTGGCAATTTAAGCAAGGGCGTGATTTTGACAGAAAATTAGCCTCAGATTCATCAGGTATGGTTATTAACGAGGCAGCAGTAAAATATATGGGTTTGAAAAATCCCATAGGAGAAGATGTAAGCTGGAAGTTTCGGGAGAAAACTCAGTACTACAAAATTCTGGGTGTTATTAAAGACATGGTCATGGAGTCACCTTACGAGCCTACCAGTCCTGTAATCTTTATGATACGTGCCCACGGCGGACCTAATACGATAAATATCAAAATTAACCCTGCTGTCGGTACATCGGAGGCACTGCCGAAAATTGAATCAGTTTTCAAAAAACTGATTCCTACCGCTCCGTTTGAATACAAATTTGTAGATGAAGAATACGCCAGAAAATTTGCTGCTGAAGAACGCATTGGTCAACTGGCGAATTTCTGTGCCATACTTGCCATCCTGATTTCATGTTTAGGCTTGTTCGGGTTGGCTTCATTTGTTGCCGAGCAACGCATCAAAGAAATCGGTATCCGTAAAATATTAGGTGCTTCGATAAGCAACCTATGGGCTTTACTCTCAAAGGATTTTGTATTATTGGTTGTCATTTCTCTATTCATCGCCTCACCATTAGCTTATTATTTTATGGAGAAGTGGATACAGAAATATACCTATCATACCGAAATATCCTGGTGGATTTTCGCGCTGGCAGGCCTAGGGGCAATGGTGATAACCATACTTACAGTCAGTTACCAAGCTATCAAGGCTGCGCTGATGAATCCGGTGAAGACTTTGAAAAGTGAGTAAGACCCCTAACCCCTAAAGGGGGACCGCTTGTGCACGAGTATTATTTTTTTATCTTCCCTTTTGGGAGTAGATTATCTAACTTTAAAGAAGGTCCCACTTTAGGGGCTAGGGGCGTATCTTATGCAAAAGCCAACACCCCCGCGCTGGGCAGACCGCCTATTAGAATGGTTTTGCGCTCCTCATCTGCTGGAAGAGGTGCAGGGAGATCTCTATGAGCGGTTTCAGAAGAATGTGAGGGTATTTGGAGAAAAAACCGCAAGAATGGAATATATCAAAAGCGTTTTTGGGTTTATTCGTCCATTTACTTTAAAGCGGAAAAAGGAACTATCACCACCTTTATATATACAAATTATGATCAGCAATTATTTTAAAGTCGCATTCAGGAATTTACTCAAATATAAGGGGTATTCCTGCATTAACATTTTTGGTCTGGCTGCAGGTATGGCTGTAACCATGCTCATTGGGCTGTGGGTGCATGACGAACTTTCGTATAATAAACATTTTAAAAATTACGACCGACTGGGACACCTGTTTCAGTTTGTGAAATTTGATGTAGAAAAATCTACTTACGATGTTATGCCTATTCCATTGGCAGCAGAACTCAGAAACAAGTACCCTGATTTTGAAGCTGTAAGCCTTTCTTCCAATACCCATTCGTTGATATTGGCATCAGGAGAGAAAAAACTGATGAAAACCGGTAATTATGTAGAGCCATCTTTTGTAGACATGCTATCTGTAAAAATGGTTTCGGGCAATAGAAATGGTTTGAAAGATGTAAACGCCATACTGATTTCAGAATCCCTGGCAGAAGACCTTTTTGGTATAGACAACCCTTTAGATAAGGTCATTAAAATTGACAATAAAGAGAGCGTAAAGGTTGTCGGGGTGTACGAGAATTTTCCGTACAACACTACCTTTAAAGAGGTTCTTTTCTTAGCTCCCTGGAGTTTGTATGAGGCTAGCAGAGAAAATGTAAGAAGAGACAAAGATGAATGGGATTCAAATTCATATCAGATTTACGCGCAATTGAAACCCGGGGCAGATTTTGACAAGGTTTCAGCAAAGATCAAGGACATCAGAGTGAATAGGGCAGACCCTCCCGGCTACAAACCTGAGTTCTTTGTGCATCCCATGAGTAAATGGCACTTGTATTCTGATTTCAAAGATGGAGTTAATACAGGTGGGATGATAGAGTTTGTCTGGCTTTTTGGTATCATCGGAGCCTTTGTTCTCATGTTAGCTTGTATCAATTTCATGAATCTAAGTACTGCCCGTTCAGAGAAACGAGCCAAAGAAGTGGGCATCCGTAAAGCTGTTGGGTCTGTTCGTGGGCAGTTGATTATGCAGTTTTTCAGCGAGTCTTTTTTGGTGGTTTTATTCGCTTTTGTATTATCGATTTTAATAGTTTTACTTGCATTGCCATTATTTAACCAGGTAGCCGATAAGCAAGTGGGAATTTTGTGGACAAACCCTATCTTCTGGCTGACAGGATTAGGCTTTAGTTTAATTACAGGTTTGATTGCCGGTAGTTATCCTGCTTTTTATTTATCGTCT
>CBIHRH010000641.1:0-3528 GCA_966212365.1 uncultured Emticicia sp.
AGCCCTTCCCCATTGTTGGGTCGGACCGCCGAAGCGGAAGGGTTGGGATGGGGTTCTACAAAATACTATTTTGCTTGAAAAACTTTTGAGACGCCCACTTCATTATTTTATACTTACCTTATTTCCCACATTCGCCTTCTTTTATTTCCCGTCTTCCTTTTTTCGTTTTCCATCTTTCATTCTCCTTTCTGCGTTTTCCTTTCTCCTTTCTACGTTTTCCTTTCTACTTTCCACGTTTTCCTTTCTCCTTCCCCTATTTCCCTCTCCTTATCTCAATTCCTCCACTAAATCCAATTATTCTACCAATCGTCAGGATATTTTTGAATCGCACATTCACCAGCTCTATTTTTGTTTCATCAATCGAAACACAATTATCGAAACCATGAAAACAAATACCTTTTCCACCCGTTTTATACTCTTCGTCTCTGTTAGTTGTTTACTCACAGGAATCCTGATTTGCTTAAAATTCTCCTGAATTTTCATTTAGCATTTTATAGTCAGACAAAATAAACAAGTATCGGGCATTACCCGAGTGGGTGGGTTTTGTCCTATTTATCAGAATCAATTTCATCAGAACACGTACGCGGTTCTATTAATCATTCTATCCATATTTTATCAAACATTATTTTCAAAAATGAAGAAGTCACTACCATTGCTTTGTTATTTTCTTTTTAGTACCGTTTTCGTATATGCTCAATCGGCTACCATTCTGCCAAATCAATCCGACTTTGTCAATAGTAGCGCCGGCATAGGTGCCTATGCTGTGAAGGGGGTCATGTCGAGTAAAGATGGTGGCGTGGGCACTGTAGCTGTGCGTGGCATGAACAATAGTACCAATAACGCAGGTATAGGTATTTGGGGCTCACATGACGGAGGTGGTTATGGAGTACTTGGTACTTCGGTAACAGGCCGAGCTGTCTACGGATTAAGTACAAGTGGGATAGCTGTATATGGAACCTCATCTAATTCAAATGCCGGAGTATTTGAGATAAGTGAACAGAGTAACATCAAACAAGCTGTAAAAATAAACCATGTTGGTCTTGGCACTGGATTAGACATTACAATCTCGAATAGTGATAATAGTGCAAGAGGAATTAATGTATCTCATAGTGGTGATGGTCCTGGTGTATTTTCCACTACAAATGGTGGAAATGCTGTATGGGGTATAACATCAAACCTGAGCGCTGCAGGTGTGATAGGAGACAATACGTATGGCGAAGCAGTAGTAGGACGCTCTAAAGGAGGGTATGGTGTTGGAGCGGTGGTCGGTCGTAATGATAGTACAGGGTTTGGCGTAAGAGGTTTTAATACAAAAGGAGGTATAGGGGTATTAGGGCAAGGTGGAGTTAATAACGGTACCGGAATAGGTGGCAGATTCGAAAATACAACAGCCTCGAATCCTTTCAACGCGCTGGAAGGACACACAAATGGCACAGGTGCAGCTGCTTATTTTACAAATGCCCACATTAGTGGTAGTGGCGCAGGTCTGGTTGTTGAAAAAAATGCTTCTTATAGCGGCGCCTATACAAATAATGCTAAAGCCGAGGCTGAAATCAGACATACTTCTGAAATAACAAGTGGTATGACCGGCTTAAGGATTATGAATACATCTGCCAATAAATCGTGGACATTCTATACTGTTACTGCGAATGGAAATCTGAATCTATATGCCAACGGAACTTATCGAGGGTCTTTCAATGGTGCAACCGGGTCTTATACACCCGTTTCAGACGCACGTTTAAAAGTGGATATCCGAAACTACACAAATACCTTAAGCAATCTGCTTAAAATTGGTGTAAAGACCTATAAAGGTATCAACTCTGATAAAACTGAAATAGGTTTAATTGCTCAGGAAGTAGCACAGGTTTTTCCTGAGATAGTATACAATAATACAAATGACAAAGGCGAGCAGTTTTATACGATGGATTATTCACGTATTGGTGTGCTTGCTGTAAAAGCCATTCAGGAGCAGCAATTAATTATTGAAAAGCAGCAAAAAGAAATTGAAACACTCAAAAAACAGGTAAAGGCCATAGAAAGCCTGAAAACGGAAATAGAAGAAATCAAGAAACAAATCAATAAATAATCTATGAAAACCTTATTAATAAGTATAGCTCTGGTGCTGGTGAGTATTCTGATAGCAGATGCCCAATTGGCCAGCGATAGCCCTGCACCTGTGCCGTCGGTACAAACTAAAGCCAGAATGGCCGAGACAAATACCAGATTATCTTCTGAGGCTCCTATAGTAATAGCTAAGGATACAGTTGTAAAAACACAGGTACTGGCGAGAAGCAAACCTGTAAAACTGCCCTCAGATGTTGCTTTGATAAATAAGAAAGATTAGCTTTCAGAAAACTTAGAATAGTGTACATTATGGTAATGATTGATTTTGCCACAATGTACACTATTGATACTATGTTTCACTATCGAAATAACGCGCAACCTTAAATCCAGCACCTTCAATTTATTTTCTGCTCATTCATCAATTCCTTCTTTCTCTCCCACCCTTTTGCTTTTCTTGGCTTCAAACTCTATATTGCCGCAATTTAATAGCATCGCAAACTTCCCGGCATTCATGAAAAATATTCTATTCCCACCTTTGTCATCAAGGGTCTTTCTAAGGTTAGTTATTCTGATTTGTTTTTGTTTCACAAGTCTGGCTGATTATGCACAAAAAAGTAAAGTTTCATTAGCATTTGAGGTATCTATGAATGAGCCTGCCTCACATTTGTATCAGGTAGTTCTTCATGGTAAAGGGTTTCAGGAAGGGGTAATTGAATTAAATATGCCTGCCTGGACAACTGGATACTATCAGTTAATGAATTTTGCCAACAATGTCGAAAACTTTCAGGCCTTTGCAACCAATGGGAGACCTTTACAATGGAAAAAAAGCGGAGATAATTCCTGGACAATTTATAACTCTAAATATATCGACATCAAAGTTACCTATGATGTGAAAGCCACCAGAAATTTTGTGGCTGGTAATTATCTTGATGAAGAAAGAGGCTATATATCTCCTGCAGGTGTATTTATGTATCCTAAAGGAATGATAAAAAATGACGTGATGGTAAGTATCAATAAATATAAAAACTGGTCAAAAATTGCTACGGGCTTACCTAAAGTAAAAGGTCAGGAGCATACTTATTATACCAAAGATTATGATGTGCTTTATGATAGCCCTATTCTTATGGGCAATCTTGAGTCATTCCCATCTTTTACGGTTAAAGGCATTCCGCATTATTTTGAAGCCTACAAAGCAGGCAAATTCGACCGTCAGCAATTCATGAATGATTTGCAGAAGATTGTCAGCACGGCTTCGGACATTATTGGTGATATACCCTATACTGATTATACTTTTATTGCTATTGGTCCGGGCGGCGGCGGTATTGAACATCTGAACTCCACTTCAATAGCCTTTAGCGGTGACGAACTGAATAATCGTGAGGGGCGAATAAGAACCTATAATTTTCTGGCGCATGAGTATTTTCATCATTATAATGTAAAACGCATCAGACCTGTTGAATTAGG
>CBIHRH010000642.1:0-3528 GCA_966212365.1 uncultured Emticicia sp.
AGACCACGGATTAACATGTTGGGGCTCGGTAACCCTGATGCTGGAAGACAGAAATCTACTCGCCAAAGACAAAACCCAAAGAGCAAAATCAGTACAATACATTAAGGATGTGGTGACTATGGTAAAAGAACTGGACGGCCAGATGGTGTCGGTAGTGCCGGGTACAGTAGGAAAAATCATACCAGATGGTAGACCAGACGAAGAGTGGGAGTGGGCTATTGAGGGGATGAAACAAGTATATGAATACGCCGAAAGCGTGGGTATCTTAATAGGTATTGAGCCAATCAACCGTTTTGAAACCTACTTTATTAATAGAGGTGACCAGGCATTGGCATTAGCCGAGGCTGTAGGCCCTAAATGTGGGGTTTGTCTGGATACTTTCCACATGAATATTGAAGAAGATAATACTTATGATGCTATCCGTCGTGCCAAAGGTCGACTGGTGGGTTTCCATGTGGCAGATAGTAATCGCATGGCTCCGGGAATGGGTACAATCAATTGGCCTAAAATCATTGAAACACTTCGTGAAATTGATTATGATCAGGTATTGTCAGTAGAATTCTGCTCTCCTTTAGACAGAACACCTGCGAATCCATATCCTAATTCAATTGACCTGAACCCAGAAGGATTAAGCCCTGAGCAAAAGAAATTCCTGGAAGATCATGGTAGTTCTTCAGTCACAGAAGAGTTTTACAGCATGCTTACAAGAAAGTCTATAGAAACCCTAAGACCTCTAATCTAAATTGTTGGGCAAGCCGGGCGACGGTCGCTTCCATCTCGCTTATTTGCCAAGTATAAATTATATCCTAAACGGCTATTAGCAGCCACCAACCTATTTTAAATGAAAATTACCAATGTAGAAGCCTTCTGGCTTCGCTGCCCGATTCCTAAAGAAAAACAGCACTTTTCAGATTACGGTCTGTTGACAGACTTTGACATGACGCTTGTGGTCATTACGACTGATAACGGTTTGCAGGGATTCGGAGAAGCAAAAGCAGCTGTAGGATCTTCGGGGGTTTGCGCCTCTATTGTTACCTGTGTTGAAAAGGAAATAAAGCCTTTGTTAATAGGCAAAGACGCACGACATATCACCCGAATCTGGGAACATATTTATAATGGTACCCGCGACCATTACGCTTTAAAAAGAGGACGTAAATTCCCGATATTAGGCAGGAGAGGCTTAACTATCTCAGCCATGAGTGGGGTTGATACAGCTCTTTGGGATTTAAAAGGGAAAGCTCTAGGTGTACCTGTAGTAGAGTTGTTGGGTGGTGCTTGCAGAGAAAAAATGCCTGCTTATGCCAGCGGTGGATGGGCAGGAACCGATAAAATAGGTGAACAATTGTTGGGATATGTTTCCAAAGGGTTTCAGGGGGTAAAAATGCGTGTTGGTGTGATGGACGAAACCGTGCAGGAGAGTATCAGACGTGTAAGGGCAGCTAGAGAAGCCTTAGGTGAGAATATTAAATTAATGACCGATGCCCATGGCACTTTCAGCGTGCCGGAGGCTAAACAGTTTTGCAGAGGCGTAGAAGATTGTAATTTGTATTGGTTTGAAGAACCTATTAGTCCGGATAACCGTCATGGAACAGCTGAAGTGAAAGCTTCAACCTCCATTCCTATCGCAGCAGGTGAAAGTGAATATACTGCCTTTGATGTGCGTGATTTGATTGAAGTTCGTGCCTTAGACGTAGTTCAACCGGATTCAGCTATTATCGGAGGCATCACAGAAGCCATGAGGGTAGCGCATTTAGCTCATACCCATCAATTAGAGTTGGCTCCGCATTGTTGGGGTTCAGCATTCTCTTTCATGGCAGGTGTAAATGTGGCCTTTGCAGCGCCTGCAGCTACTATCATTGAGTTTTCCTTAGGAGGTAACCCGATGATGTACGACCTGGTACAAGAGAAAATACAAGCCGTTGATGGCATGATTGATGCCCCAACTGCTCCCGGCTTAGGCTTAACCCCTAACTGGGATTTTGTGAAGGAATTTAAACAAACGATTTAAGTACGCACTCTATAAAATTTTATTGTGAAACTTTGTTTGCATTGTGTATATAGTAGCAATAAAAATAAATCTTACGACTATGGCAAAAGCAGTAAAAATAAACCACGTAGCACTGGTAGTAAGCAACCTTGAAAAAGCTTGCGAATTCTATGAAAAAGAAATGGGACTGGAACCTCTTCCGGCTTTTTTGTTCGACTACCCGACTGCCTTCTTCAAATTCAATGAAGAACAACAATTGCACCTGACCGAATGGGATGATACCTATTCATTCAGAGGGCACGTGTGTGTACAGGTAGATGATTTTAATACGATTTTCTACCGCATGAAAGAACTCGGTGTGATTGACATTCTGCCTTGGGGAAAAGTACGTCAATTACCTGATGGCGCTATGCAGATGTTTATACGCGACCCATCTGGTAATCTGATTGAAATATCGTCTGCTCCTGGAAGTGATATTGACCCTAAGATTTTTGAAGACGAAGAATTATTCAAAGCCGGTATTTATGTTTCAGGACGTAACGATTTCAGAGGATATAAATCAGCTGACGCGACTTTATATCACGATAGAACATGAAAAAAAACGTATTGCTTTTAGAAACCGTTGCCGACGAGGCAATGGAATTATTGAATAATGCTGCCTCGGCCGGAGAAATAGAAATCTTTACAGCGTACGGAGATAAACCCTTAGCTACTATCTTACAGGAAAACGCCATTGATGGAGTAATTACCAGAGGGAAAGGGCAGGGTAATAAGCAATTGATGGAGGCTTGCCCTAACCTGCAAGTAATTGCCCGTTGTGGTGTGGGTCTGGATAATGTAGATGTAAAAGAAGCTACTGCCCGCAAAATAAAGGTGGTAAATGCGCCAGGCTCTAATTCAAGCACTATTGCCGAACATGCCATTACCCTAATGCTGATGTTACAACGCAATTTGTACGAATCAGCGAGACAGGTGAAAGCAGGCAATTGGGATTGGCGAAACCAGTTTGTAGGAGACGAACTTCATGGCAAAACGCTTGGAGTTTTAGGCATGGGCAATATTGGCAAAAGAGTAGCCAAATTAGGTGATGCCTTTAGTATGAATGTGGTGTATTGGGATAAATTCCCTGTACAATCTGAGTATCAGGGTTTGCCTTTAGAAGAGGTTTTGAAGGTATCAGATATTATTACTTTGCATTTGCCGTTATTTGAAGACACTAAAAACCTGATTGGTGAAAAAGAATTGACCATGATGAAACCGCATGCCATTCTGATAAATACAGCCAGGGGGGCACTAGTAGACCAGAAAGCTTTAGTTGAGGCCTTGAATAATGGTACAATCGGTGGATTTGGTGCTGATGTATTGGTAGTGGAGCCACCTGCAGAAGATGAGCCATTATTGAACCACCCGAAAACCATTATTACGGCACATGTTGGAAGCCTAACAGCTACTACCTATAAAAATATGTGTGTGTCGACCGTGAAAAATGTATTAGCCATCTTATCAGGAAAATTACCTCAACCTGAAAGTGTTTTTAATAG
>CBIHRH010000643.1:0-3523 GCA_966212365.1 uncultured Emticicia sp.
TCGAAGGCCGCACAAAGCCTCAATCACTCAATGACTCCCCTGCCTCGCTTGTGCATCTTGCGCAGGTGCTGAAGGCGCCAACACATTAGCAATGAGTGCCCGATTATCCTGATTTTGCTTTGATGGTACTTTACCCAAACGTGCATCTAAATCTTTCAGTATACCTTTGGCTTCTGTGGTATTTAAAGCACCTGTGCGCTGAATGGCATAGCTAAGGAATTTAGGTAATTTGGCCTTCTCTGCCATTTGCACAAAACGTTTGGCGTCCAGGGTAGCCAATGGCTCTGCTGCATACCATACCATTTGCGGTAGGTTATGGTCGGCTTTATCTTGTGCTTTCTGCGACAATGCCTCTACCACCTCCCATCTCTGACTTGGGTCGATGCGCTGCATGGCCGATGCCAGATATAGTCTTACTAAAGCAGAGGCATCAGTTTTAGCCATTGTTCCGAAGCGTTTCAGAGTTTCAGGTGAAATACTTTTACCTTCTGCCAATAATTGAATAGCCCAGCTTCTTACGTAATCACTTGGATTGGCTAATAAAGCTACCAAATCTTTCTCTGTTAATCCTTTGGTTACGTGCAATGTCCACAAGGCTCTTAGCTTGCGTGTTACATCGGGGTTTTTGGCCAGAATTTCTTTCAATGCCTCATGTACTTTCGGATTCCCCCCGCGCTCTTGCAGAATGGCTCTGGCTTGTCTTACATACCATTCGTTATTATTCAGTTGATAGTTTACCAGTTCCATATCTGTAGCTTTTGATAAATCTACCTGTACCCACTTATCGTTTTCATGCGTAATCTTGAAGATACGCCCCATCGTTTTGTTGTGTACATCAGGGTTCGGGCTATGACATTGGTTTTTGTCGTACCAGTCAATCACAAATACCGAACCACTTGGGTCATATTTGAAATTGAGCCATTGCGACCATGAATCGTTCATAATCACAAAATCCTTATTGTGCGATGCCGTATATCCAGAGCCTGAACGTGTCAGCTGGTCAACATTCATTCTTGCCCCATTGATATTATTCATGAATATTTTATTTCGGTATTCCTGCGGCCAGCTACCCCCTAAATAAAGCATCGCTCCTGCATGGGCGTGGCCACCACCAGCCGAACCAGATCTGAAATTACCGGCGTGAGGTCCTCTCTCACCCAACCAATGGCGATGGTCGGCAATAGTCGTAATATCATCATAAATATAAGGGTTGAAGTGCTTACCCGCCTGACGGAAGAAACGTCCGCCTTGCACCATATGATACATATGTGGAATCACACAGGCCGTGATGAAAGGATGGCCATAGTCATTAAAATCCAAACCCCATGGATTACTTGAGCCCTCGGCAAATACCTCAAACTCTTGCGTAGTCGGGTGGAATCTCCATACCCCGGCATTCAGTTTCACTCTCTGGTCGTCTGGTGTACCCGGTTTACCTACTTTAGAATGGGTAAATACACCATGTGTGCCATACAACCAGCCATCAGGCCCCCAACGGAAGCTATTCAATACTTCATGCGTATCCTGTGTTCCCCAACCATCCAAGAGTATTTGTGGAGGACCGGCAGGTTTATCATTAGCAGCATCTAATGGCACATACATAAAGTTAGGTGCTGCGCCTAGCCATACGCCACCCATGCCTAATTCTATCCCGCTCACCAGATTCAGATTTTCCATGAAAACCTTTCTGCTATCCAAGGTTCCATCGCCGTTAGTATCCTCAAAAATCAGGATGCGGTCTCTTCCTTGTCCCGCCGGAGCAGGTACAGGGTAAGTATGGCCTTCTACTACCCACAATCTACCTTTCCAGTCAATAGTAAAGCAAATCGGACGGATAATTTCAGGCTCTGAAGCTGCCAGATTAATCTTGAATCCCTTCGGCAAGGTCATGGCCCTAGCGGCTTCTGTACCTGACAAACCTGCGTTAATTACAGGGTCAAGCGGAGGAAGGATAATAATATCTTTTTGCTTTAGTTCATTCGGAAAATTCGGACGAGATGGATAAAACAGGAAGTTATCGAAGTTGATATGCGCCCATTTATCGTTCGGAATATATGGGATTTGAGAAATACCTGTTTCGTTATCAATAATGCGGATGAAGATATTCTTGTTCAGATATGGTTTTAAATCAACCACCACTGGCTGCAAAGTAGCCCGCCCCTGCCCAGTTGAATGGAAAATCACTTTCCTGGTATCGGCCTGTACAATTTCCACACGGGTATCCTGCAAAGCACCACCTGATACACTGAAAGCTGCATACGGTTGCGTAACTTTAAAAGGTACCGAGGTCAGCGTTCCAACTTGTTGGTAATTGGTTGTTCCTCCACTACTTAAGAAATGTTTACCTTCAAAACCAATGCTCATCTCTTTCTCATGCACCGGTGATGGGTCTGTATTGTAAAGTGGGTTAGCAAAGGCAGTACCAGTAGCCGTCCAGTCTTTCAATGTTCCGGTTTCGAAATTCAGATTCAGTGGTTGGCCGTCCTTCATGGGCAATTTTCCCGCTACCACGGCTTCTGTAACCGGGCCATCTACTACTTCAAATTTCCCCACCATTCCGGCAGCACGGTGGCCCGGTACGGTACAATAATAGGTATCATTTTTTTCGGCTTTGAAAGTAATACTGGTGCTTTGTCCTTTTTCGTTGACGGCTTTACTTTTCAAACCTAATTTTTCTAAAGCAATGTCGTGCGTCATCAACTCGGTGTTCACAATCGTAATGCGTACTGTACTTCCTTTAGAAGCTTTTAATGTAGGATTACGGGCACCATTTTTGGCAAAGTAGCCAAGCATACTGGCATCCAGTCGGTACTCAAAATCAGCTTTTTCGGTATCCTGCTGGGCATATACATTTTGTATAGCCAATAAGACTACCAGTAATGGTAAGAGCAAATGGGATTTGTTCATAGTTATAGGTCTGTATTTGTAATTGGTTGAATACTATTTATTGAGTGATTGTGTGAATTAGTGAATGGCGAATTGGACTACAATGCTCACTGAATGAATTCGGTGGCTAAATTAACAAAGGTACTTTTTGCATATAACGCCGGACTTAAGTCCGGCTCACATTTAAATTATTCTTTTGTTATCTTAGACGACGAATTCATTCGCTGCATCTATAGTATTTACCAATTGGTTCAATCACTCAGTTCCTCCAGAAATATATCCTTAAAATATACCTTGGCCTTTCCACCTCCATGAATCTGGAAGCCGATAAGGCCTGATTGAGGGATACTGGTATCAGGTTCGGTATAATCTACGGTCTGGTTGCCGTTTATATATAATCGAATATGGCGTTTTTCTGCCCGAATTTCATAATCATTCCAATCATTGATTTTTATCCATTTCAATATCTGGACAGAATCGGGCTTTATCAGCGTTTTATTTCTGCGAGATTCGTCGTACAAACTCGCCCAATAGCCCTCTCCCCAATCGGCCTGATAGCCTTCCATTTCATGCGGAGGGTTTGCCAGTCGCTTGCTGCGGAATTGAATCCCTGAATTGATAAAGCCTTCACTACCCA
>CBIHRH010000644.1:0-3514 GCA_966212365.1 uncultured Emticicia sp.
TTTGAAGGAATAGAGACTGAAGACCGACACATTTGATTTTTCAGGTCATAGTCTTTACAGTTAGCAAGGATTTTATAAATATCAATTGATAAATCAAGCGCCGTTTGCCAGACAGCAAGGTCTTCAAATTTTTCAATTTTAGGCATAGTTTAATTTCAAAATTTAAAAATATTTTATCACTAAACACGAAACGAAGAAGTAGAAAGATATAAATTTTATACGTTCTCCTTTTTCCTTTCTCCATTCTACAAATTTATTAACAAAAATTATGATAAAAGTATCTAATCTTCAAAAAGTGTTCACTACCGAAGAGGTAGAAACTACCGCCCTGAATGGTATTGACATGAATATCAAAGATGGTGAATTCGTTGCCATCATGGGTCCGTCAGGTTGTGGTAAATCAACCCTGCTCAACATCATGGGCTTGTTAGATAACCCGTCTGAAGGAAGCTATGATTTCTACGGCGTTGAAGTAGCCAAATTGAGTGAGAGAGAACGTGCGGCACACCGCAAGGGTAATATTGGTTTCATTTTCCAAAGCTTTAATCTGATTGACGAATTAACAGTTTTTGAAAACGTAGAACTTCCTCTTTTATACTTAAAAACACCTGCTACCGAACGTAAGAAAAAGGTAGAAGAAGTATTAGAGAGAATGAACATCATGCACCGTCGCAATCACTTCCCGCAACAATTATCAGGTGGTCAGCAACAACGTGTAGCTATTGCACGTGCGGTGGTAGCAAAACCAAAATTAATTCTTGCCGATGAGCCTACCGGTAACCTCGACTCTACCAATGGCGAAGAAGTAATGAAATTGCTTCAGGAACTAAACAACGAAGGCACTACTATTATCATGGTTACTCACTCACCTTATGATGCAGGCTTCTCTCACAGAATCATCAACCTGTTCGATGGTAAGGTAGTAACAGAGAACTTCCACGTATAGTGTAAAGATATTTCCCGACTACCTGTCGGGAAGAAGACGAGTTAATAAACGTTAAATGCTGTAAAATGGGCTTATTATGATACGAATCATAGTAAGCTTCATTTGCTATTGCCATTCCACAGCCTGTCCTCTCCACATCTAAATTTTGAAAAAGCTATGTTAAAGAATTATTTCAAAATCGCCCTTCGTAATCTCTGGAAGAACAAATCATATACCTCTATCAATATAATAGGGTTGTCGATTGCTTTTGGTTGCGCTATTTTACTGTTTCTGACAGCCTATTTTGAATTTACATATGACGATTTCCAGGCGAATAAAGACCGTATTTTCAGAGTTTACTTCAAAATCAATCAGCCTGAAAAAATAGAGTATCAGTCTAATCTTTCTACACCTTTAACTCCGGCACTGAAAACTGATTTCAATGCCGAGATTAAGCATGCTACCCGCATTGTAAGTAGTGGTGTACAGATTGTGCAAGGCGAAAAAACAATTGATGAAGATATACGCTACGTTGATGCTGATTTTCTGAAAATGTTTTCTTTCAAGATGCTGAAAGGAAATCCTGATGTAGCCCTGAATGATTTGCGGAGTGTGGTTTTAAACGAGGAAATAGCTGAAAAAATATTCGATAAGGCTGACCCTATCGGTAAAACTGTGCAATTGAATTTTGGTGGAAGACTTGAAAGTTTTGTAGTAACGGGTGTAATGGAGAAAGCGCCCAAAAACTCATCCATTGACAATGATATGTTGATGCGTTTTGAGAATAATCCTGAATATAAGGACTCGAAAGAAAAATGGGACTCAAATTATCATGATGTATATGTGCAACTAGGAGATAAGGTTGATTACCTGAGTTTTGAAAAACGCCTTAAATCATTTACCGAAAAATATTATAAAGGCAGTATTGAGCAACTAAAAAAAGACGGCGCAAAACCTGACGAAAGAGGAGAGGTCCGAAGCTTGCGCTTGTTGCCTATGCCTGAAATGCACTTCAATAAACAGGCAGGCGGTAGCCGTTCGATAGATATTGCTTATCCATACATACTATTGGTTATTAGTGGCTTAGTGCTATTAATCGCTTGTATCAACTTTATTAATCTTTCGATTGCTCGCTCGATGACACGTGCCAAAGAAGTAGGCATGAGAAAAGCCTTGGGCGCACTAAAAGCCCAGATAATAGGCCAATTCTGGGGCGAAGCCTTTATTATTTGTATTGTAGCATTTGGTATCGGTTGTACATTGGCTACTATACTCATGCCTCAATATAATACCTTATTCAGAAGTAACCTGACTACTGATAATCTCCTCAGTCCTATGGTGGGTATTCTATTGCTTATCAGCTTTTTGATTATCACCTTAATTGCCGGAGGGTATCCAGCCTTGGCCGTAGCTAAATTCAACACAGTAGAAGTATTAAAAGGAAAAATAAAAGTGAGCTCACGCTCTGGGGGCATCAGAAGTGCACTGATTGTAGCCCAATTCAGCATTGCTATTTTATTAATTAGCTGTACTCTTATTATCTGGAAACAGATAGATTATTTACGTAACCAACCTCTGGGTTTTGATCAGACACAGGTAATTAGTATTCCTGTTGGTAATGAGGTACAAGGAGGTAAAGTATTAGAATTTATGCGTAACAAGCTTGCCAATGAATCACAGATTGTGAGCATTACCGGGGCAGATATTAACATAGGCAGAGGCAAAGATGGCTCTGGCTATAAATCGGTTTACAGTTTTGAAATGGAAGGCAAAACCTACCATACCAATGGCTTGAGCATAGATTATGACTATGTAAAAACATTAGGTCTGACCTTAGTAGCAGGTAGAGAATTCTCACGCGAGTTTCCATCAGATAAAGACCGGGCGTGCATCGTGAATGAAACAATGGTGAAACAACTGGGCTATAAAGACCCGATAGGCAAGAAAATAGCTTTAGGTGACAGCATAGGTAAAACCATTGTAGGGGTAGTAAAAGATTACCATTTCGAGTCACTGAAAAACAAAATTGATGCGATAACTTTCCTTTATCAGGGAGACTTTGGAATTAACTATATTTTCGTAAAACTGACTCCTGAAACACCGAAAACAACGATTGACCTGATTGGCAAAGCCTATAAGGAAATTGCACGAAAATCAGAATATATGCCTTCGTTCTTAGACGAAAACACCAACAATCAGTATAAGAAAGAAGAGCGGATGTCGCAAATTGTGATGAGTGCGGCTACTCTTACAATTATTCTTTCATGCATGGGCTTGTTTGCTATTGCCTTGATGATGATGGCACAACGTACTAAAGAAATAGGTATTCGTAAAGTATTAGGCGCAAGCGTACCGAATCTGGTAGCCTTGCTTTCAAGGGAGTTTGTGGTATTAGTTCTGATTGCCATTCTGATTGCTACACCATTGGCGTACTACCTGATGGATAAATGGATTCAGGACTTTGCTTACCGCACCGAAATCACCTGGTGGATTTTCGGGTTAGCGGGTGTCGTGGCACTATTGATAGCCCTGTTTACTGTAAGCTATCAATCTATCAGAGCAGCATTAATGAATCCGGTTAGGTCATTG
>CBIHRH010000645.1:0-3504 GCA_966212365.1 uncultured Emticicia sp.
ACTTTTTCTAAATATCTGGTTTATTGCAGACAGCTATATCAGCTGCGAACGGGACGTTCGCGCCACAATTTATTTTCAATCCTTAAAATTACTCTCCCGCTTCTGCATTTTCGCCATAAATGCCTCCTGCAAATCATTTGAAAGAAGCATACCCGCATTCCAGGTTGCCATATAATTCAGTCCATCGGCTACAGAATGGTCTCTGGTGTGTAACAGGATATGTTTAGTGCCGCGAATAGACAAGGGGGATTTAGAGGCGATGATAGCGGCTAGTTTAAATACTTCTTCCATCATTGTACTTTTATCAGGGAAAGCCCGATTGACGAGGTTGATTTTCTCTGCTTCTTTGCCATCCACGTTTCTGCCTGTATAGGCCATTTCACGCACTAAGCCATCGCCAATTAGTTTAGGCAGGCGTTGCAAGGTGCCTAAATCGGCTACCATGCCCATATCTATTTCCTTGATAGTGAAGTAGGCATCTTCTGTACAATAACGCATATCACAGGCACAAATCAGGTCTATACCTCCGCCAATACAACCACCATGAATAGCCACCAAAACAGGCTTCGAGCAGTTTTCAATAGCGTTGATTGGGGCTTGTAAACGGAACACGTCTTTTCTGACTTTTTCTCTTCTTCTACCTTCGCAGTTAATATCCGTTTGTGATACCGACATCAGCAAACTTAAATCTATTCCCGCACAAAAATGATTGCTTTCTCCGCCTTCCAGCACAATTACCCGTACTTCGGGATTTTCATCAAGATTCTCAAAAATCTCTTTGATTTCATCCCATGCTGACTGATTAAGTGCATTGGCTTTTTCAGGGCGGTTCAGTATTACATGCGCAATATGGTTTTCAATCGACAATTTTAAGGTTTGTAAGAGCATGGCGTTTGATGGTTTGTTGAATAAAAAAGCCGGAGAGGTTTCTCTCCGGCCAATTTAACATTATTCTTGCAGAAATTGTTATTTCTTATCTCCACTTGTTTGAACACCCGTCGGCTGATTTTTCTTGGCTTCCTGCATAGGGTTCGGGCCACCGCCGCCAAAACCTCTTTGCTTAAAGGCCTGGAAACGTGTAGGTTGCGCAGGCTCTTTCGGGAAGGTATTATCAGAAGTATCAATATCGGGTATTTCGTGATAAGGGTCCAGTTTAAACTTAGCCACTTTTTTAGTTGTTACCAAGGTCTTTTTCACCTCTTTATCGTTTACTCTCCATACTTCAACTGGTATTCTTACATCTTCAAAAGTACCGTCTTCAAATTCCATTCTGATAATCACAGGCATTACCAGACCACCTTTGTTTTTCAGGCTCATTACATAGAAGTTTTTGCCTTCCTCTATCATTTTGCGTTCGTCGGCAGTCAAGGTAGACAGGTATTGCTCATATTTCTTTTTATCAGCATCTGTTACGGCAAACTTATCATAAGAGTTATAAAAATCTCTCATGGTTGAATCGGCCTCTACTACCGTTTGTTTAATATCTGTTTTGTTACGGATATTACTCAAGGTCTCTTTCTTGGCGTCAGCTTCTGCTTTGGCCATTGCTTTTTGTTTAGCTGGGTCTTGCGAATCTATGCTATACCATTCAACATTGGCAATAGCCTGGTCTGCCGGCTCAACGCCGTAGAACCAACCTTTCCAGAACCAGTCTAAATCAACACCAGAGGCATCTTCCATTGTACGGAAAAAATCGGCCGGTGTCGGGTGTTTAAATGCCCAGCGACGTGAGTATTCTTTGAAAGCATAATCAAATAATTCACGACCCATGATAGTCTCACGAAGGATGTTCAGACCTGTAGCAGGTTTTGAATACGCATTCGGGCCAAAAGTACCCGGGATGATATTATCTGAGCTACTCATAATCGGATTTTGCTTATCAGCCTCCATCTTCATATATCCGGTAATATATTGCGGTTCGATACCGGTAGCAGGGAAGTTTCTGTCCCATTCTAAACAAGTTAAGCCCTCTAAGAACGAGTTCAAGCCTTCATCCATCCACGACCATTGACGTTCGTCAGAGTTTACAATCATCGGGAAGAAGTTATGACCCACTTCATGAATGATTACAAGAATCAAAAAGTTTTTAGTGCCTTCTGAATAAGTACCGTCTGCCTCAGGACGAGCACCGTTGAAACTCATCATCGGGTACTCCATACCACCTACCGTGCCATGCACTGAATAAGCCACCGGATAAGGATACGCCACCGAACGTTTTGAATAATTAACCAGAGTATGTGCTACTACGCGGGTAGAGTATTGTCCCCAAAGCGGATTAGCTTCTTTCGGGTACAATGACATGGCCCATACTTTTTTACCTTCCACATCTACCATCATGGCATCCCAGATGAATTTACGTGAGGTAGCAAAAGCAAAGTCACGTACGTTTTTAGCTACATATACCCAGGTTTTCTTGCCTGTTGGTTTGCCTTTTTCGGCCGCTTCTGCTTCTGCTTGTGTTACGATTACTACAGGCGTTTTAGCCGTTTTTGCCTGCTCTAAACGTTTTTGTTGAGTAGCCGTCAAAACATCTTTCGGGTTTTGCAGCTCACCTGTTGCACCTAGTACCATATCGTTTGGTACAGTCAATGCAACTTTGTAGTCTCCGAAAGGAAGAGTAAATTCTCCCTGACCTAAGAATTGCTTATGTTGCCAGCCATTTACATCATCATAAACCGCCATGCGAGGAAACCATTGTGCAATTTCGTACAACACATTTCCATCTTTAGGGAAAAGCTCATAACCACTTCTACCACCTACAGATTTCAAATCAATGATATTGAATTTCCAGTCAACCTGAAATACGAACTGCATACCCTTAGCCAATGGCGTAGGTAAATCAATACGCATCATCGTGCCGTTGATGGTGTAACGTAAATCTTTGCCAGCAGCATCTTTTACTGCAGAAATTTTATAGCCATAATCTTTATCGTTCGCTCCACTTAGATTACCTAAGTTAGTAAAACTTGAACCGCTGGTAGGATTGATAGCCGACTGGCGGGTAATATTACCATCTGAATTTTTTGAGAATACGTTCTGATCTAATTGTAGCCATAGGTAACGTAATTCCTCAGGAGCATTGTTGGTATAAGTAATTTTCTCAGTACCTGTGATACTCTGGTTAGTATCGTCTAACTCGGCCTTGATGTCATAATCAGCTTTTTGTTGCCAGTAATCTCTACCCGGAGCACCAGAGGCCGTGCGGAAAGTATTAGGTGTAGGTAAGCCAGCACCCATTTGTTCGAACTTGGTATTGGCATTGTATTGGGTAGTAGGTGCCTGCTGCGCATTGACAGACAAACTTCCACAAACCGCCAAACCAATAAAAATAGATAGTTTTTTCATGCTTTGAGATGAAGGTTTAATACAGTTCAGATGAAAATATATGCGATTTAGGAAAAATTTACTCAGCGATAATCACGCAATTTAGGGGATATTCTCTTTAAAAGAACCACTTTTCAGTCATTAATTTAAAAGCTACCCCGGCCACGAAGCTGGAAAGAA
>CBIHRH010000646.1:0-3499 GCA_966212365.1 uncultured Emticicia sp.
ATTCAAACGAGCAGTAAAGCGTCTGAAATTATTCTTGATAATAATACCTTCATCACCCAGGTACCCAAGACTTAAATAATGCTTTGACTTATCAGTACCTCCTGAAATAGAAAGATTATGATTCTGCATAAAGGCTTCTCTCAGAATCTGCCCGTACCAATCTGTCGAAACTGTTCCTACAGGAAACGGTTGCCCACCGCTGGCAGCACTCACATAGTTAGCATATTCTGCTGCATTAGCCATTTTAACCAGATTTGCCGCAGAACGAATACCTGCCTGTACATTATAATTAACTGTCATTTTTCCGGCTACCCCTTTCTTTGTAGTAATAATTACCACCCCATTTGCTCCACGAGATCCATAAATAGCTGTGGCAGACGCATCTTTCAAAATATCAACATTGGTAATATCGGCGGTATTGATATTGCTGATATCGTCTGTTAATACACCGTCCACGACAAAAAGAGTTGCTGTACCAGCCAGAGCTGTTCCCGTACCGCGAATACGGATATTGGGAGAACTACCCGGACGACCACTACTAATAATCTGCACCCCAGCTACCTTGCCTTGAATGGCTTGTGTTGGGGTCATAACCGGTTGTCTGGCCAATTCTTCACCTTTTACACTTGATGTTGCTCCCGTTACATCAACTTTGCGTTGTGCACCATAACCACTTACTCCCACTTGTTCCAGTTCATTGGTGGCTTCATCAAGGCCGATTGTCAGGGTTGACTGATTATTTACAGGTATTTCTTTGGTAGTATAACCAATAAAAGAAATGACTAATATAGCATTAGGCAAAGCATTGATACTAAAATTTCCCTCGAAGTCTGCCACGGCTCCGGTATTAGTATCTTTAATTCTAATGGAAGCCCCCGGAATACCCTCTTTTGTTTTCTGATCAATTACCTTTCCTGAAATTTTATTCTGGGCAAACGTAAGTGAACAGCTAAACAAAAAGAAGAAAATAACCAAGCCTCCTTTCATAGATTTGATAAGAGAATTTTTATTCATACGGTAATTAACGAATGTAAGAAATTGTTTTGTTGTGTTCTTTAACATGAATATAAGCTCTACAAAAAAACAGAGAAACGATTGAGTTAGTACATCACTCTATGTGTTTTACCAACGAACATCGGAAGAATACTAATTAACTATCTATTAAGTATTAATGTTTAAAAAATCTGATTTATTGAAATAAACAAAGATTTTATTTGATTTATCCGACACAAAGTACAGGTTTTTAAAACCATTATCCTAAAAAAATGCCACATCAATACTACATCATTTTGCTTATTTTCTACGTTTTTTAGTTACTTTTACCACATCATATATAAAATTTGGAACATCATAGAGATGTTAACTAAAAAATTGAATCTTTTTCTTCGGTCTTTTATACTATTGCTGCTTTGGAGTGAATCTTATTCACAAAGGCTGGCTGATTTATGCCAGCCCGACTTATTCAACTACTCACATCAGACTTACAAGGCGCATCGGCAAAACTGGGGAATTGCGCAAAACCCCGTTAACAAGTTTATGTATTTTGCTAATTCGAAAGGACTACTGGAATTTGATGGAACGCAATGGACCACTTATGAATTGCCTGCCAAACAAATAGTAAGGTCGGTTGTCTGTGATAAAAACGGAAGAATTTATACAGGTGCATTAGGGGAATTTGGTTATTGGGAGAAATCGGCTAATGGTGGGTTAGGTTATCATTCATTAAAATCATTGATTAGAGAAAGCCAGTTCAGCCAGGAAGAAATCTGGCATATTGTCGAGACTTCAAACGGCATCATTTTCCAGTCGTTTGCCTATATGTACATTTTGCAGGATAATGCAGTAAAGAAACTACCAACGCCCGGTAATATTCTTTTTGCATTTGATGTGAATGGCAGATACTTCCTTGAAGTGCTTGACAAAGGACTCTATGAAATCATTAATAATCAGTTTGTCCTCATTCCGAATAGCGATTTTCTGAAAAATGAATCGGTTCACACGATTTTACCGAGTTCAGATGTTTCAAATTTTCTGGTAGGAACCAACAAGGGTTTATATAAATATGACGGCGCTAATTTCAAACCATTCAATCCGCAATTACAACAATTTGTTCAGCAAAACCAATTGAATGCAGGAGTCAGGCTCAATAATGGTGGGTATGTTTTCGGAACAATTTTGAGTGGGGTTGTCATAACCGATGCACAAGGGGATATCATTAATTATTTTAATCAGAAAAATGGTTTGCAGAATAATACTGTTCTCTCGTTACAAAGCGACGAAAATGGAAATGTCTGGCTGGGTTTAGATAAAGGCATTGCCATGATTGCTTTAAGTTCTCCATTTAAATATTTTGAGGATATTGAAGGAGAGTTGGGAACTGTTTTCGATGCAGCTATTTTTCAGAACACTTTGTACCTGGCAACCAATCATGGGGTGTTTTATACCTCATTAAACAAATCAAACCGGCAATTCAACCTTGTACCCAATACCCAAAGCCAGACCTGGGATTTGGAGGTGATTGATAATCAGTTGTTTTGCGGCCATAACAATGGCACATTCAGGATTGATAATCTGAAAGCAACCCCTATCTCTGCTATTACCGGAGGATTAGTCATAAAATCTTTAAAGAATTACCCCAATCATCTGATACAAGGCACTTATACCAAACTGTGTATATATGAAAAGGATCAATCTGGTAGGTGGATTTTCTCGCATACCATTGATAATTTCTCTGCGCCGGTTAAGCAGTTAGAAGAAAACGAAAAGGGGGAGATTTTTATCAATACATTAAACAACGGCATTTTTAAGATGCAGCTTTCTGCAGATCTAAGAAAGGCTGATAAATACGTGGCCGTCAAGCAGGATTTCGTTCCTAAAAACCTGACCAAAATCAGGAATAAAATTGTTGTGATAACTGATAAGGGAATTTTAGAGTATAATGATAAAAGCCAGTCTTTTCAGACAAGAGAGACGCTGAAAGACTATCAGAATATACAAAAAATATTTTCTATCAGTGATAATGAGCAGTGGTATCTCAAAACAAATGGGTCTTTTGGTAGTATCTCAAAGCAAAGTGTCTGGTTGGAATTACCCTTAAAGAAAGACACATGGGTTAGTGATTATGAGAATTTAAAAGTCTTTGGTTCTACTTTTCTTTTTTGCAAAGAAAATGGCTTTACAATTCTCGAACGCAATAGCATTCCTGGTCTTTTAGGGTTGAAAGGTAAAAAGCCAATCATCAGAAGTGTAAAAGTCGAAAACCAACCAGAGCTAACACAATATTTCACAGCAAATGATATTAAGCAAAATTTAGCATTTAAGTACAATCAGAATACCCTGCATTTTACTTTCAGTTCAGCCGATTATTCCTCTTCAGTCAAATTTAGCTACTGGTTGGAAAATAATATGTTGCGTTGGTCTGAGTTTTCGGAGAATTATGAAAAAGAGTTCAATAACTTATCCCCTGGCTCTTATACGCTCCATTTACGCACCAATACAA
>CBIHRH010000647.1:0-3485 GCA_966212365.1 uncultured Emticicia sp.
GGTATGGCTATACTTAGCTGCTATATTATGGTAGGTAAAATCACCGCCTAAAAGGTTCTTTGCCCCCAAAATGTATTTAACAGAAATAGTTGGCGATTTAATTGTGCCAAAACTCAAACGTTCATTATCATTGATAACTGCCAGTTCATCTCTGGCAAAAGTTATTTCTGATAAAAATTCAGAGGTATTGACATGAGTTGTCATTGGAGATGAATCTCCTAATTCAGGACGCAGTCGATATTCAAACGAGTACAATGGGTCGAAACTTCTGGTTCTGAATCCTACTGTTGTAAAAATACCTTTAGCTACTTCCCGCTGAAACTGAATTCTATTTTCGTTTTCATAATAAGGTCGCATTAAGTTAAAGAAACGCATATAAGCCGAATAAACAGCTCCCAAGCCTAAATCTTCTTTTCGCAGACCAACCTGTTCGATATCGTGTGTAAATTTTATACTTAGCGTAGTCCAAGGCTTTCTCGAAAAAATCTTGGTGATTTCGCCACCGCCTTTCCATTCATCATCTTTTGTTCCGTAAGCCAGGTAACCCTCTAGAATCCACTTCTTACTAAATTCGTAATTCGTTCTCAACCCTAGTCTCAATCTTACTCCTTCAACATTGTTATATGCCCCGGAATATACCAACGGTCCTAATTCAATACCGGTAAACAAACGGGTATAACCACTCGACAATATTTTTGCGATTTCAGTATAAGTCTTAATAACCGGAATAGTCTTGATTGTATCAATCATCGTATAGGCCAATTGCTCTTTATCGGTAAAAGGCTCAGGTCTTACAGATTGCCAGTATTTTTTATCAGTTTCACGATAATCTGCTGCAATCTCAATCCCTCTGTCATAGAACTTTACGTCTTTGGGTCTATTCGTGACAATGTCTTCATTGTAGTTGGTAAACTTCAGAAGCAAACCTGCCGAACCCTTGGTAATTTCCGAGACATCAACTACGATTCTATTCTTAACGGGTATCCATATACTATCAATAGGTTCTAACTCTTGTTGTATCTTTATACGTTCTACAAAATTCAGATTGGCATCCTTAGTAATAGTAGCATCTATTTGTGCAATGGCCCATGAACCTTTATGAATCCACATGGTGCCGGCAAAAGCTAAGTCCTGCTTACGCTTAGGTGTAAACTCAATTCTATAGCAATAATCATCCCCTATATAGCTACTATCAGCTAAATAGTAATCGTAAATCAGGCGCCAATCGTCAGCAATGGGAGAGGCAAAATTCTTATTGAGTACATCGACCTGATTGACATAGAAATTGTATTGCTGAAAGGTAGAACCAATTAATTGTGCCGTAAGACTACCATCAGTAACCCCAATTCCTTTAATATTAGTCTTTTCAATGATTTCCTTCGACAGTCGAGGGTCATTTCTGAAATAGTAATGAGAAATTGATTCAGAGATAAAAGTAGGTACCAGGGCTTTACCCTCATCATCGGTCAACGTACCAATGTCTTCTATGGCTCTATTGACTTTCTCGGCTATTTTACGTTTTCTCAGTTTGTCTGTTATATTATTAACATCGACTTCAATCTTATTATAACTTATATAATCAAAAGCACTGATTTTCTTGAAATTATTCTCAGATTTAGCCGAAACTGCTTTGCGGATGATAGTCCAGGCAGGATTTTCTCCGGCATGCACAGTTACTTCATGCAATAAAATATCCGAAGGTTTTAATTGTATATTGATTGTTTGTGAAAGTGAATCACGTCTGATGAAAGCAGTTTTGGTAGTATAACCCATGCAACTGATAAGTAAAGAGTCGGATGCAAGATTAGGTAATTGAAGAACAAAATTGCCTTCAAAATCGGTGTTTCTACCTATAGTTGTATTCTTGATACTGACAGCAGCAAAGGGAATCGGGTCGTGCGTAACAAAGTCGGTAACTTTCCCTTTTATTGTATAAGTATTTTGTGCGAAAACTAAAGTGGGGGATAAGAATATAATTAAAAAATATAGTTGCTTCATTTCATAACTTTTCAGTTCACTAGTCTATATGATAAAACGAATGTGCCATAGAAATGGTTGCTTCATTTTATGAAATACGTTGTATTTTGATAGATATTGTTTGAAAAATGCAAAAAAATAGTTGGCAGCGGGAAACTGTCAACCAAAAACGAAGTTTAATGAAAATAATTAAATTAGTTGCTTTTCAGAACTTATATACTGGATTTTATTTGTGGTATTCATTAATAAAATCTCCTTTAGGCATAAATTCTAAATCCTCAACTGATTGATTGAAGTAATAAACCCAGGCTTCATATTCCTGCTTATCACTTTTAAGAATTATCGTTGCTTTTTTTCTTACATATTCCGAGTGTGCAGGGTCCATCGGATTATATTCTTCATATTTATCCAAAAGAGAAAAAAGTTTGTCTGGTTCTTTCAGCTTATATAATTCGCCTTTTACATAATACTTTTCTCCGCTCTGACATGGTACAATTCCCGGATAGTAATCAACCATATACATCTTGCCTTCCATCATAGCCTTACCCATCGGTTCAGCAAATTTGTTTATCCATTCGTGCGATTCAATATTTCCGTACTCACTCAATAGAGTACCGTAAACAAAAAGGTATTCGTTCTCAGTCATTTCTTTGATCTAACTTGATGCTTTTCTGATATTACCGTAGAAAAGTGTTTGCAATAGTATACTGGATTTATTATCTCCTAATTCAGCAGCAATTTTAAAGCTTTTTTCGGCACTTTCAAAGTCAGCTTTTCTGAACTCCAATTCGCCTATCATTCTCACCACTTTTGCATTTTTATCTAAATACATCCTTGATGCTCGTTTAAGTTCAAAAAGTGATAAAGTATAATCTTCTAGCTGATAATGACACAAGCCTTTCCAGTAAAATGTATCAGCTAAGGCATTATCAAGCCTGATAGATTTTTCAAAATCAGCTAAGGCTGCTTCCCAGTTTTCAAAGGCATAGTGGCATTTCCCTCTATACAGATAAGCCGTTGAAGATTTCGGATACTCATGCACTTCTGCATCAAAATATCTGAAAGCGGCAAGATAATCTGCTGATTTATACGCCTCAATCCCGTCTTTGAAAATAATTTCGTCGTACTCCTGGGGCGAAATATCACCGCCCAATCTGATTCTCAGAAAGATATAAATCAAAAACGGTATGCCAATCAGCAAGGCCTCCATCATATTATAATTTATTGAGTTCTTCTTGAATTTTCTTTGGCAAATTGCTTACTACAATCTCATAAGAATCATCTATCCATTCTTTCAGTATATTGTCTTTTACGGTTCCATCCACAAAAACTGTATTCCAATGGCGTTTATTCATATGATATGCGCCAGTTACACACGCATATTCCGCTCTTAATTCTTCATTCTTTTCAGGTGTATTTTTCAAACTCATTCTGAATCGTTCAGAATCAAGGCCAGTCAGGGCAAACATTTTGCCCATTACTTTAAAAACCAATGTGTCAGGCCCAAA